>NZ_CAWMFQ010000302.1:38800-79724 GCF_963866995.1 Aeromonas sp. ZOR0002
GGTGCCGGGGCGCAGGTGGGTGACATTGGCCCCCAGTGCCACCAGGGTGCCCATGCCATCGACGCCGGGCACATGGCCTGGCTGCCAGTGGGGATGACCCTGTTCGATGAGTTTCCAGTCCACCGGATTGAAGGCGATGGTCCGGTTGGCGACGAGGACCTCGTCGGGCCCGGGGGTGGGGAGCGCTTGCCGGGTGAGGGTGAGCTGGTCCGGTTCGCCGGGGGCGTGCCAGCACCAGGCCTGGGTATGGTTCATGGTGACTCCTTGAAAGAGAGGGGCGCAGATTGAATCACATGGCGTAACAATGTCTTGGGTTGTTGTTGCACTGGCAAGACAACAAGGCGGACCCCACGCTGGTGGGGTCCGCCCGGGAAGAGGTTCGGCGCCAGCCGCCTTATGCCCGCTCTGCCCCATAGACGGGGTAATCGGTCAGCCCTTTCTCGCCGCCGCCAAACAGGGTGGCGGGATCGTGGGGGGCGAACGGATGGCCGTGGCGCAGGCGGTTCGGCAAGTCGGGGTTGGCCACGAAGGGGCGACCGAAGCCAATCATGTCGGCCCAGCCCGCCTCGATGGCGGCGCGGGCGCGTTCCCCATCGTACTTGCCGGCGTAGATGAGGGTGTTGGGGAAGGCGTCGCGCAGCCCCTGCTTGAAGCTCTCCGCCATCAGGGGGGCGTCGTCCCAGTCCGCTTCGGCGACGTGCAGATAGACCACGCCGAGCTGGCCCAGCAGGCGCGCGGCGGCCAGATAGGTCTCCTGGGGGTTGGCATCCACGGTGCCGTTGAGGGTGGTGAGTGGCGCAAGGCGTACCCCGACCCGGTCGGGACCGATCTCGTCACAGACCGCCTCGGTCACCTCTTTGAGGAAACGCAGCCGGTTTTCGAGCGAACCGCCATAGCCGTCGGTGCGGGTATTGGACTCGGAGTCGAGGAACTGGTTGATGAGGTAGCCGTTGGCGGCGTGCAACTCAATGCCGTCAAAGCCCGCTTCCATGGCGTTGCGGGCGGCCTGGCGAAACTGCCCCACCACGGCGTCGATGTCGGCCTGGGTCATGGCGCGCGGGGTGACGGTCTCCACAAACCCCGGGGCATCGCTGCCGTTGTCGACGAATACCTTCACTCCCTTGGCCTGGATGGCGGAGGAGGAGAGGGGCTGGGCGCCGCCGATGTTGTCAGGATGGGTGACCCGGCCCACGTGCCAGAGCTGGGCGAACATGATGCCCCCCTCGGCGTGGACGGCATCGGTTACCTGCTTCCAACCTGCCACCTGCTCGGCGCTGTGGATGCCCGGTGTCCAGGCGTAGCCCTTGCCCAGGGGATCTATCTGGGTGCCTTCGCTGATGATGAGGCCGGCCCCGGCACGCTGGGCGTAGTAGGTCGCCATCATGGCGTTGGCCACGTCCCCGGGCTGGCTGGCGCGGGAGCGAGTCATGGGGGGCATGACGATGCGGTTGGCAAGGTGCAGCTGGCCGAGGCGAAGGGGGCAGAACAGGGGATCGTGGTGCATGATGGATTCCTCAATCTTTGGGAGTGAGGTGACTCTAAAGGGGATTGTTATTGTGAAAAAGAGGGGGTATTGCAGAAGAGAATTGCCGTTATCGCAGCAATGGCGCGGGAGGGGCCGGGCTCGGGCCAGAAAAAAGAGGGCCAAAGGCCCTCTTTTGCTGCATTGTCATCGATGATCAGGGGGAGAGTGGGGTGACCCGTACTCGCTCGATGCGCCGCTCGCTCACGGCCATGACCTCGAAGCAGAACTGGCCGAGGTGCAACTGCTGACCGACGTCGGGCAGGCTGCCGAAGTGGGAGAGCAACATGCCCGCCAGGGTCACGTACTCGTCGCTCTCGCTCACCAGACCATCGCAGTTCAGTGCCTGCTCCACCTGGTGGATGTTGGTGGTGCCGTGGATGAGCCAGTGCTCGCCCTCGCGCACCACATCGGGGGTCTCGTCCTCGTCCGGCAGCTCGCCGACGATGGCCTCCAGCAGATCGTGGTTGGTGACCAGCCCCTGGATGACGCCAAACTCGTCCGCCACCAGAATGAGGCTGCCCCTGGCCTGGCGCAGCTCCGCCAGCAGCCGGATCACGTTGATGGTCTGGGGCACGATGACGGGCTCGTTCTGTCTGGCTAGTGCTGCCAGGGATTGCCCCTCGTTGAGGGCAAACAGCAGATCCCGAGCCTTGACCACCCCGATGATCTCGTCCAGCTCCCCGTCACAGACCGGGAACAGGCTGTGGGGGGCCCGTTGCAGCAGGGCGCGGATCTCGTCCTCGCTGTCGCTCACGTCGATCCACTCCATCTCGGAGCGCGGGGTCATGATGGTGCGAATGGAACGCTCGGCCAGCGACAGCACGCCGCTCACCATGTAACGCTCCTCTTCACCGAAACCAGGGGGCAGGGGCTGAGCCTGCACCTCTTCTTCGTCCTCCTGCGGGTGGGCTGAGCGTTTGTTCCCCCCCATCAGCTTGAAGATGGCGGCGGTGGTGCGCTCGCGCAGGGGCTGGCGCGCCTCATGGCGCAGGGCACTGCGCTGGGCGAGCTGGTTGAAGAACTCGATGAGCACCGAGAAGCCGATGGCCGCGTAGAGGTAGCCCTTCGGAATGTGGAAGCCGAAGCCCTCCGCCACCAGGCTGAAGCCGATCATCAAGAGGAAGCTCAGGCAGAGCACCACCACAGTGGGATGGGCGTTGACGAAGCGGGTCAGGGGCTTGGAGGCGAGCACCATCACTACCATGGCGATGGTCACGGCCGCCATCATGACGCCGAGGTGATCCACCATGCCGACGGCGGTGATGATGGAGTCCAGGGAGAAGACCGCATCCAGCACCAGGATCTGGGCGATCACCACCCCGAACCCGGCATAGACGCCGGTGCCGCCTTGCTCCTCGGGCTTGGCCTCGAGTCGCTCATGCAGCTCGGAGGTGGCCTTGAACAGCAGGAAGAGTCCGCCTCCCATCAGGATGAGATCCCGACCGGAGAAGGGGTGATCCCAGATGTGCAGCAGAGGCGCCGTGAGGGTGACCAGCCATGACATGATGGTGAGCAGTCCCAGGCGCATCAGCAGGGCCAGGGAGAGACCGATGATGCGCGCTTTGTCCCGCTGGGCGGGGGGCAGTTTTTTCACCAGGATGGCGATGAAGACCAGGTTGTCTATCCCGAGAACGATTTCCAGGATGATCAGGGTAAGCAGACCGACCCAGATTGACGGGTCCAGCAAGAATTCCATGTGATTGACCTCAATGAAGACAGATGCAGTGAATCGTGGTCACGGCGTGGCCGTGGTGACGGAGACGATCGCTTCAGAGGCGTTGGTTGAGCAGGTACAGATAGGCTTTGATGGGAAAAGACGAAGGGCTACTTCGGGGATTGTCCATGATGGGCAATAAAACCTCGGGTCAAAAGTGAGCCCTGATGATAACGGGAATCCCGTATTTGGCAAGAGGGGGCGGGCAGCGCAGGGGGAAGGTTCGCTCGCCCAGCGGGGCGACAGGAGCGGGCGGAGCTTGCCAGGCAAGCCCCGCCTTGCGGCTTACAACCAGCGTTTCTCGCGGGTGAAGCAGACCGAGAGCCAGGCGTCTCCCAGGGTGTCGCCGAGGCGGGACCAGAGCTCCTGGCGCAGGGCATCCTGGCGCTCGACGGGCCACTCCTGGCCGGGGGCCACCAGGATGTTGAGCTCGAGATCGAAGCGGCGGCCGCTTTTTGCCAGGTGGCTGTAGCACTCGACCCCATGGCGCAGGCGCAGGGCTTCGACTTCGCTGGCCACCAGCCGGGAAACATCCCCCTTGGGGGCAATCTTCAGCACTTCCCGCAGGTTGCGACCGAGCACCTTGATGGGAATGAGGGTGGCACACAGGGCCAGCAGCGAGACCAGCACCGGGTCTATATAGCGGTTGTAGTGGCCGTAACCCAGGGTATCGAGCCCGATGGCGACCAGAAAGCCGATGAGCAGGGTGGCGCTGAGCAGGGTATCCACCAGCCACTCCTTGGAGTCCACCCGCACCAGCTCGGAGTTGACCCGCTCGGCCACGTCGGCCTCGATGAGATAGAGGATGCCGCAGAAGAAGGTGGAGACGACGGCATAGATGAGGGCGTGGCCGAGATCGATCTCCCGTCCTCCTGCCAGCAGGGAGGTGATGCCGCCATAGAGGGCACCGAGGCAGAGCAGCAGAATGATGGCGCCGTTGATGACGTTGGCGATGGGTTCGAAGTGGGCGTAGCCGTATTGGAAACGGGCGTCGGAGGGGCGAGTAACCAGGTAGGCAGTGATGAGCCCAAGGCCCGTCATGCCCATACTGAACAGGGTGAAGATGCCGTCCAGCATGATGGCGTTGGAACCGACGAAGAGGCCATAACCGATCCCGAAGATGGCAAAGGTGATGCAACCAAACAGCGACAGGGTCAGCGCCTGTTTTTCGGTGCGAATAAGCGTACTGATAACATGGCTGTAGTGAGCCATAAAAGTCCTCCTTTCAAATGGTGAAGATTGCGCGCGCAAGCGGTTTTCTAGCTGATATACTGCCCGCTCACATGTGAGCGGACTGGTTCGGACACCCGCAAAGAGGCTGGTCCGAACGGTCGTTGTCGCCGGAATGCCGGCATCAAGCAAAGGATGGGAACAAGGATTCATGATCCCGAGACTCGATTACCAGGACAGTTTGTCACCTACAACCCTGCAGTTTCTTGAGTTGCTGGCGCGATCAGCATTTCGTGGTGATATCGAAAAGTCTTATGCAAGCCGGTTGGCGATGGCGACGGATAACAGCGTCTATCAGGTCGTACCTCAGGCGGTTCTCTATCCGCGCAGCGCGGACGATATTGCGGTGATGCTCAAGCTGGCCCAGGGGCCCGAGTACGCAACCTTGAGTTTCTTCCCTCGCGGCGGCGGTACCGGCACCAATGGCCAATCCTTGGGCGGCGGCATTATCGTCGATCTCTCGCGCCATATGAACCAGATCATGGAAATTAATCTGGAAGAGGGTTGGGTGCGGGCCCAGGCCGGGGTGGTGAAGGACCAGCTCAACGCCTATTTGAAGCCTCATGGCTACTTCTTCTCGCCGGATCTCTCTACCTCCAACCGGGCCACCTTAGGGGGCATGGTCAACACCGATGCCTCGGGGCAGGGCTCCTTGGTGTACGGCAAGACCTCGGATCATGTGCTCGGCCTCAAGGCCGTGCTGGAAAACGGCGATCTCATGGCGACCGAGCCGGTGACCGGTCAGCGTCTGGCGGACAAGCTGGCCCTCGAGACCCGTGAAGGGGAGATCTATCGCACCCTCTATCGCATCGGCCGCGAGCGGCGCGCCGACATCGAAGCCACCTTCCCCAAGCTCAACCGCTTTCTGACCGGTTACGATCTCAAGCACCTCTATCAGCCCGAGAGCGACACCCTGGACGTCAGCCGGGTGCTGTGCGGTTCGGAAGGTTCCTTGGGTTTTATCACCGAAGCTAGGCTCAATATCACCCCCATTCCGCGTTACCGCACGCTCGTCAACGTCAAGTACGACAGTTTCCCGTCGGCTCTGCGCAATGCCCCCTTTATGGTTGAGGCCGAGGCGCTGTCGGTGGAGACGGTGGACTCCCGGGTGCTGGGACTGGCCCGCGCCGACATCATCTGGCACTCGGTGAAGGATCTCATCCAGGATGTGCCGGGCAAGGATCTGCAGGGGCTCAACATCGTCGAGTTTGCCGACACCGACGAGGATGCACACAAGGCCAAGGTGGCGGAGCTGTGCCGGCGCATCGACGCCCTGCTGGCCAGGGGGGAGGCGGGGATCATTGGCTATCAGGTGTGCGACCACCTGCCGAGCATCGAGACCATCTATGGCATGCGCAAGAAGTCGGTGGGGCTGCTCGGCAACGCCGAGGGGCGCAAGAAGCCGGTGGCCTTCACCGAAGACACCGCCGTGCCGCCGGAATCCCTGGCGGACTTCATCATGGAGTTTCGCGCCCTGCTGGACGCTCACGGCCTTGACTACGGTATGTTCGGCCATGTCGATGCCGGGGTGCTGCACGTGCGCCCGGCGCTGGACTTGTGCGATCCGGAGCAGGAGGTGCTGCTGCGGCGCATCTCGGATCAGGTGGTGGCGCTCACCGCCAAATACGGCGGCCTGATGTGGGGGGAGCACGGCAAGGGCTTTCGCTCCGAATACAGCCCCGCCTTCTTCGGCGAGCTGTGGGAAGAGCTGCAACGGGTCAAGGGGGCGTTCGATCCGGCCAACCGCATCAACCCGGGCAAGATCTGCATGCCTTATGGCAGCGGCGCTTCGCTTGTCTCCGTGGACGGGCCCAAGCGCGGCAAGTTCGACCGCCAGATCCCGATTGCCGTGCGCGAGAGCTATACACGGGCCCTCGATTGCAACGGCAATGGTCTGTGTTTCACCTTCGAGACCGACTCCCCCATGTGCCCCTCGGTCAAGATCAGCCGCGACCGCCGTCACTCCCCCAAGGGGCGGGCTGGCCTGATGCGTGAATGGCTGCGCCAGTTGTCGGAGCAGGGCTTCGATCCCCTTGCCGAAGAGGTGGCGCTGCAAAGCGGGGGTCTGCGCTTCAAGCAGATCGTCGACAAGTTCCGCAATACGGTGGCCCGCGCCCGGGGCGAGTATGACTTCTCCCACGAGGTGATGGAGGCGATGGAGGGGTGCCTTGCGTGCAAGGCATGCACCAGCCAGTGCCCCATCAAGGTGGATGTACCCACCTTCCGCGCCCGCTTCATGCAGCTCTATCACAGCCGATATCTGCGCGGCCCCAAGGATTACTTCGTGGGCACGGTAGAAAGCTATGCGCCCCTGCTGGCCAAGGCCCCCAAGCTGGTCAACTTCTTCCTCGAAAAAGAGTGGGCCCAGAAGGCGACCGAGAAGAGCATCGGCATGGTGGATGTGCCGCTGCTCTCCGTGCCGACCCTGGCCGAGGAGCTGCGGGATCACCGCGCCCGCTATTTCGATCTGCCGGGTCTGGAGGCCATGAGCCCCGAGCAGCGCCAAAAAGTGGTGCTCATCGTGCAGGATCCCTTCACCAGCTACTACGACGCCCCCGTGGTGCGTGACCTGGTGAAGCTGGCCAGCAAGCTGGGTTATCAGCCCTACCTGCTGCCGTTCAAACCCAACGGCAAGCCTCAGCACGTGAAGGGATTCCTGCGCGCCTTCGCCCGCACTGCTGCCAGCAGCGCCCAGTTCCTCAACAAGGTGGCGGCCCTCGGCATCCCCATGGTGGGGGTGGACCCCTCTCTGGTGCTCTGCTACCGGGACGAGTACGTGAAGGCGCTCGGCCCCGCCCGCGGTGATTTCCAGGTGCTGCTGCCCCAGGAGTGGCTGCTCTCCCTGCCTGCCGAGGCGCTGCCGCTGCGAGAAGAGGCTGGCTCCGACCCCTGGTATCTGTTTGCCCACTGCACCGAGAAGACCGCCAAGCCCACCACCCACGGTGACTGGAGCACCCTGTTTGGCCGCTTCGGTGCGCGTTTGCAGCCGGTGTCGGTGGGTTGCTGCGGCATGGCGGGCACCTATGGTCACGACGCCAAACAGGTGGAGAACTCCAAGGGGATCTACGGTCTGAGCTGGGCCGAGCCCCTGGCTCGCCTGCCGCAAGCCCGTTGTCTGGCCACCGGTTATTCGTGCCGCAGCCAGGTCAAGCGGATGGAGGGGGAGAAGCTCAAGCACCCGCTGCAGGCCCTGCTGGAACTGCTCTGATGCTCCACTTTCCCAAGGGATTCCGGGTGCCAAAGGCCTATCGGCACCCGCATTTTCTGTTGCTCCCCACCACGCCGTCCCAGGCCGTGGTGGAGTTTGTCGCCATCCTGCGCGAGCGGGAGCAGCTCCATCAGCTGTTTCGCCCGGACGATGTGTGGCCCTCCGCCCATTTCAGCCTGAGTCAGCACGAGGCCGATTTGGAGTGGCAGCACTCCGAGTTTCTGGCCAAGCGCTCCTTTGCCTATGGCCTCTGGAGCCCGGACAGGGAGCCCCGCTTCTGGGGCGGGGTTTACCTCTATCCGTCGGTGCTGCCGGAGGTGCAGGTGGAGCTCTTCTTCTGGAAGGTGGTCGAGGCGCCGCTCACTGACAGCGAACTCGAAGCCGAACTGCGCGCCTGGCTCGGCAAGGTATGGCGCTGGTCCGAGCCGCGTCTGCCGGGGCGGGACGGCCCCTGGGCCGAGTGGCCAGGGGTGACCTATCCCTGGTGAGGGTCAATCTCGATGCAAGATGCCCCGGCGTGGGCATCTTTTTTTTTGCGCCTTTTTCGCCGACACTGCTGGTTTGCCGCTACAGCGCAGCGATAACCCGTTGATCACGCAAGGAGTCCGCTCACCATGAGTCAAGAAAGCAGCCCCATCTGGCGCAAACCCATGAGCCTGGAGGGGCTCAACGCCAGCTCCCGCAACACCCTGATGGCCCACCTCGACATCGTCTACACCGCCTTTGGCCCCGACTGGCTGGAGGCCACCATGCCGGTGGATCACCGCACCCATCAACCACTCGGCATGCTGCACGGCGGCGCCTCCGTGGTGCTGGCGGAAACGCTGGGATCGCTTGCGGCCAACATGGCGGTGGGGGAGGAGAGTTATTGCGTGGGGCTGGAGGTGAACGCCAATCACCTACGGGCCAAGCGAGAAGGGATGGTGACGGGGCGCTGCGCGCCGCTGCATCTGGGGGCGACGACTCAGGTGTGGCAGATCGAGATTCGCGATGAACGTGGTCGTTTATTGTGCACCAGCCGATTGACCATGGCGGTGCTCAAGCACAAGCGGGACAAGGACTCTGGCGAAGCGTGATCGGCAATAACGCATCATGAGTGAAAAATAAGCAAGCCATAGTCGCGAGATCCCTCTATAATTGCCAACGTCTTGAGACACCTATCACATTTTTCAAGACAGCAGAACAAAGTGGCGCTATAATCGCCGCCTTTTTGCTATTCCGCGGTGTTAGCCGCCTGCCTTAATCTGGAAGAATCTATGTCTGATACCGAACAACTGCCCCTTTTTAGTGAGCTTGGACTGGCCGCGCCTGTATTGAAAGCGCTGCAGGACGTGGGCTATGAGCGCCCGTCTCCCATCCAGGCCGCAGCAATTCCCCACCTGATGGCGGGACACGATCTGCTGGGGCAGGCACAAACCGGTACAGGGAAGACCGCTGCTTTTGCCTTGCCTCTGTTGTCTCGTCTGGAAGCTGGTAACCGCAACACCCAGATCCTGGTGCTGGCCCCGACCCGCGAGCTGGCCCTGCAGGTGGCTGAGGCGTGCCAACGCTATGCCCACCACATGCCCGATTTCCACGTGCTGCCCATCTACGGCGGCGCTTCCTACGAAACCCAGACCCGCGCTCTGCGCCGCGGTGCCCAGGTTGTCGTGGGTACCCCGGGCCGCGTGATGGACCTGATCCGTCGCAAGAACCTGGACCTCTCCGGTCTGAAAGCCCTGGTGCTGGACGAAGCGGACGAAATGCTGCGCATGGGCTTCATCGACGACGTGGACTGGATCATGGATCAGTGCCCGGCCGGTCGTCAGGTTGCTCTGTTCTCTGCCACCATGCCGGAGCAGATCCGTCGTGTTGCCCAGAAGCACCTGAAGCAGCCCAAAGAGATCAAGATCGCCTCCAAGACCGCGACCGCAACCACCATTCGCCAGCGTTACTGGCAGGTGACCGGTCTGCACAAGCTGGACGCCATGACCCGTCTGCTGGAAGTGGAATCCTACGAAGCCCTGCTGGTGTTCGTGCGTACCAAGAACGCCGCCGAAGAGCTGGCAGGCAAGCTGGCTGCCCGTGGTCACGCCTGTGAAGCGCTGCACGGTGACATCCCGCAGAAGCTGCGTGAGCGTACCGTTGACAAGCTGCGTCAGGGCCAGCTGGACATTCTGATCGCCACCGACGTGGTCGCCCGCGGTCTGGACGTTGAGCGCATCACCCACGTAGTGAACTACGACATCCCCTACGACACCGAATCCTACGTTCACCGTATCGGCCGTACCGGCCGTGCCGGTCGCAAGGGTGAAGCCATCCTGTTCGTGGCGCCGCGCGAGCGTCGCATGCTGCGTGCCATCGAGCACGCCACTCGTCAAGCCATCGAGCCGATGAAGATGCCGAGCACCGAGGACATCAACCAGCACCGTCTGGCCAAGTTCAAGGAGCGCATCCGCGAAACCATGATGGGCGAAGAGCTCGAGATCTACCACAACCTGGTGAACGAGCTGATCGAAGAAGACTCTGCCGATCCGCTGGAGCTGGCTGCCGCACTGGCCAAGCTGGTACAGGGTGACCAACCGCTGCTGCTGGATGACTCCATCCCGGATCCGGTGTTCAACGCCGGCAACGATCGCGGTGGCTTCGAGCGTCGTGAGTTCAACGACCGTGGCGGTCGTGACTTCGGTGACCGTGGCGATCGTCCGGCCCGTCGCATGCCGTCCCTCGAACCGCGTCCGCTGAAAGACAACCCGGACGTGGAGATGGAGCGTTACCGTGTCGACGTGGGCGCCCATCACGGCGTCAAGCCGGGCCAGATCGTGGGTGCCATCGCCAACGAAGCGAACATCGAGAGCCGCTTCATCGGCAACATCGACATCGCCGATGACTTCTCCACCGTCGATCTGCCCAAGGGCATGAGTGCCGAGGTGCTGGAAGTGATCAAGAAGGCCCGTGTCTGCCAGCGTCCGCTGCAGATCACCCGTTACACCGAAGTGCCGGCCGGCGGCAACACTGCTCCCCGTCCGCCCCGTGGTGATCGTCCGTTCCGTGGCGACCGTCCTTTCAACAAGGATCGCCGTCCCCAGGGGGATCGTCCCTTCAACAAGGATCGCCGTGAAGGCGGTTTCGACAAGGGTCGCAAATTCGGTGGCAACAAGCGCCGCGACAGCTAAACCCTGACTGCACTGATGAGAAGGCCGCTCCATGGAGCGGCCTTTTTTGTGTCTGTTTTTCAGATGCCTAGCGAAGATTGTCACCTTTTTCCGGCCGTAGCGGGCACCCGGTTTTATGAGGAGCCAGTGAAAAGAAAAATGGTGCAATCCATTTGCCTGGGGGTGGCGCCTGGTGTCATTCTTTGGGAAGCGATTGGGTACTTTTGGAAGGCGCAGAGATAGTTGCTGGTTGCAAACGACTGCGACTTTGGTCTGAAGGTGCATTCTGTTGTTTTCATATGAGTCAGCAGAGTGAGATGAATAAATAAACCGTATGACAGGGAGGTGCGTGATGGGCAAGTGGCTTGGCAAGGTGTTGCTGATATCTGGATGGCTCGTGTCGGGTATGGTGTTGGCGGAGGAGCCCTTCTTCAGAATTGCGGGGGCGGGGTGCTGCAATGGCAAGGGGGAGGTGGTGCTGACCCGTACCGAGTTTGAGGCCTTGCCGCAGACGGAGGTTAAGACGGGGACGCCCTGGACCGAGGGGGAGCACCTCTATCGCGGGGTGTTGCTGCGGGACCTTGTCAGGATCTACGGTCTCAAGAGCCAGGAGGTCAAGGCACTCGCGGTCAATGAATACTGGGCCGCACTGCCGCTGGAAGACGGGGAGAAGTACCCGGTGCTGGTGGCCGAGAAGCAGGATGGCAAGGCGCTGACTCTGCGCAACAAGGGGCCGCTCTGGGTCATTTATCCCCTCACCGACCATCCCGAACTCAACAAGGAGCTCTATCACAGCCGGATGGTGTGGCAGCTGACGGCGCTGGAGAGCAAATAAGATGCTGCGCGGCAAGTTCTTGAGCCTGATCCTGATGGTGACCACCTTTTTGGGGGTGACCCTCTGGTCGGTCTGGAACTATGACCGCGCGTTCAATGCGGTGACGCGCTACACCCAGCTCTCCGCCTGGGCACTGGCTCAGCTCGAGCTGGAGATCCACGCCTTCGAGGAGGGCTTGCAGCTCTATCGTGCCGGTGCCGCCAGCCGGGAGGAGATGAACAAGCGCTTTGACATTGCCTGGAACCGGCTCGATGTCTTCCTGCACGGGGAGGAGGCAAAGTCGGTCAGGGCCCGATTCGGTGCGGACAAGGCGGTCGGCAAGATCCTCGCTCTCTTCGAACGCTATGAGCAGGATGTGGTGCAAGGGGAGCCGAATTCCCCTGCACTCAAGATGTTCACGGCCGCGCTCGATGACGAGATGCGCGGGGTGCGGGACGTGATGGTGAAAAACTTCACCGGGCCTTCTGCCATCGCCCAGCGCGAGCTGCTCAACGAGTCGAAAACCCAGAACTTCTTCATCCTGGGATTTCTGATGTTGGCGACCATGGTGATGTTGATGGTGCTGTTTCGCGAAGTGCGTCGCCAGCATTTTCTGGCGTGGAACGACCCTCTCACCCGTCTCCCCAACCGGGCGGCGCTCATCAAGCACCTCCAGCAGTGGACCAGCCATCCCGGTCGGCGCAGCAGCATCACCGTCTGTCTCATGGATCTGGGGCATTTCAGGGAGGTCAATGACAGTCTGGGTTACGAAGTGGGGGACGCCTTGCTCAAACGGCTTGCGGCGCGGATCAAGGCCGCCTCTGGCCAGGGGATCTTCGTTGCCCGAACCGGCAGTGACGAGTTCACCCTCATCATCACCGGCACCATGCCCACCTATCTGCGCTTCCCGTTTCTGGATCAACTGCGCAGCGAGCTGGCGGATCTGGTGTTTGCCGCCGATCCGGCGCACCGGGTGCGGGTCTTCATGGGCACCAGCCAGTACGTGAAACCGGATCATTCACCGGAAGAGATGCTGCTGTTTGCCGATATCGCACTCGACAGCGCCAAGCGCAAACGGCTGAATCGCAATGTGCTCTTCTCCAGCAGCATGTATCAGCACTATCAGCGCAAACGCCGGCTGTCGACCGAGCTGCGGGAGCTTATCCACTGCCCGCAATGCCCGCAACTGGCCCTTTACTATCAGCCCATCGTGCGCGGCCAGAGTGTGGTGAGGCTGGGGGCGGAGGCGCTGATACGCTGGCATCATCCGGAATATGGCTTTATTGCCCCCCTCGACATCATCTCGCTGGCAGAAGAGAACGGGTTGGGTGAGGCGCTGGGGGGCTGGATCATCCGGCGCATGCAGATCGACCTGTCCGGCTTCCCGGAGGAGGCGCTAGCACCGCTCGAGATCTCCATCAACCTCTCCAACTCCATGTTCAACATGGGGTTGGCCAGGGAGATTGAAGAGAAGATGGGTGACGGTCCGTTGGGACTGCACCAGTTGATAGTGGAGCTGACCGAAACCATCGCCCTTGATGACATCGCCCTGAGCAAGCAGATCATCCACTCCCTGCGCCAGATTGGGGTGCGGGTGGCCCTCGATGACTTCGGGACCGGCTGGTCCTCGTTCTCTTACCTGCGTGAACTCTATTTCGACAAGCTCAAGATCGACAGATCCTTTATCACCGCGATCGACAGTGACACCCGGCAGGCGCTCTTCGTCGAAACCATCACCACCCTCTCTCATCAGTTGGGGGTGCGCGTCGTGGCAGAAGGGGTGGAAAACAGCGATGAGCTCAAGGCGGTGCTCACCATAGGGGTGGATGAGATCCAGGGTTATTTCTACTCGCGTCCCTTGCCGCTGCCGGAGTTCATGCAGTTCTGTCACCGCTATTTCGCCCACAGCGCCGCCATTCAGGAAGTGGCACTGGGCTAGCCTTGGGGCAATCGAGCTCCTGTAGCCTTGTCTTCGAGTCCCTCTGTTCGATTGTTCCTAGTTGATATTTCATCCCGACACCTTTCTCCCATGGCAGGACCTCCCATTACGCGGTTTTCTTGTGCCTCCTGCCAGAACGAGGGTGCGAGAGGGCAGGCCCGGTGCTACCTTGTGCCACGAACAGTGCCACAGGGCAGAGGAGCCATAGATGGATCGCTTGGGGGTGATGGAGGTGTTCGTGCTGGCGGTGGAGACCGGCTCGTTTTCGGCGGTGGCCCGCCGACTGGGGATGGGGCAACCCACGGTTTCCAGATTGATTGCCCAGCTTGAGGCGCACCTTGGCAGCCGCCTGTTGCTGCGTTCGACCCGGGGGCTGGCGCCTACCGAGGCCGGAGAGGCCTACTATTTGCGGGCGAGAGAGATCCTGGCCCAGGTCAACGAGGCCGATGCCATGGTGCAGCAATGCCGGGCCGGGCTGAGCGGGCGTCTGCGGGTGAGCGCTCCCGTCACCTTCGCCCGCCTGCATATCATTCCCCATCTTGCCGGTTTTCTGGCGGCTCACCCGGGACTGGATCTGGAGATCCTGCTGGATGATGGCAATGTGGATCTCATTTCGGCGGGCATCGAGGTGGCTCTGCGGATCGGCAAACAGGCCGACTCGTCGCTGGTCGCCCGCTGCCTCGCCCGAAGCGACATGCGGGTGCTGGCGACGCCGGCCTATCTGGCCGCCAAAGGAGAGCCTGAGACCCCTCAGGCTCTGCAACAGCATGATCTGGTGCTTTACAGTCCACGGCCCGGGGTGGGGCAGCAGTGGCGATTTCGCCGCGGCGTCGAAGAGAAGGTGGTTTCCGGAGAAGGCAGGCTGACGGTCTCGGCGGCCGAAGGCATGCGCGCCGCCGTGCTGGCAGGACTGGGGCTCGGTATCGCCTCGGAGTGGATGTTTGCCCCCGAGCTTGCCCGCGGCGAGGTGGTGGCGGTGCTGCCCGAGTGGCAACTGCCCATGCAGGAGCTCTGGACCCTGCTCCCGGCAGGTCGCCAGCCTGGTGCCAAGGCGAGCGCCTTTCTGGCATTCGTGACCGGCCTGCCCGGCGTGGGGCATACGCCAGCGGAATAACTGTTATGGTCCCCACCGCTCTACTGGTGGCGACGCTCCCCGGGTAGGCTGTGCGCATGGGGCCCGTATCCTGGCGGGAGCCCTTCTACCACGAGGAGAAGATCATGAGTACATCGCCTTCTGCCGGAGGGGCCGCAACCCCCGGCCCCTCCCTGCTCTTCGCCATGGCCCTGTCATGCGGCCTGGCAGTTGCCAACATCTACTACAACCAGCCCATGCTGGCGGTGATGGCGCAGGACTTTCCCGGGCACTCGGGCATGCCATTGATCGCCATGCTGACCCAGCTCGGCTATGCCATGGGTCTGCTTTTGCTGGTGCCGCTTGGCGATGTGGTCGAGCGCCGCTGGCTCATTCCGGGGCAGTTTGCACTGATCGCGCTGGCTTCCCTGCTGGCGGCCACGGCCACGAGTGCCACCACCTTGATGCTGGCCTCCGTCCTGCTCGGCATCGGGGCCACGGCGGCCCAGCAGATAGTTCCGGTGGCGGCGACCCTGGCAGATCCGGCCCGCCGGGGTGCCGTGGTCGGCAGCGTGATGAGCGGCCTGCTGGCCGGAATACTGCTCAGCCGCACCGTCGCTGGCCTGGTCACCGCTTATGGCAGTTGGCGCACCATGTTCTGGCTGGCCATTCCCCTGGCCCTGTCGGGGGCTCTGCTGATGGCCAGGATGATACCGTCCGGATTGCCGCGCTCTCCCCTCGGTTATGGCCGTCTGCTTCACTCTCTGGTCGGTCTGTGGCGCGAGGAGCCCGCCCTGCGCCGCGCGACCCTGACCCAGGCCTTGCTGTTTGCCTCCTTCAGCGCCTTCTGGACCGTGCTGGCGTTCTACCTGGCCGAACCTGCCTATGGGTTGGGGGCCGACATGGCGGGTCTGTTCGGGGTCATCGGGGTGGCTGGGGTGGTTGCGGCCCCTTTGGCAGGCCGGATGGCGGATCGGTTGGGGGCCAGACCAGTGGTATTGGCCGGTGCCGTGCTGGTGGTGCTTGCCTGGATCTGCTTCGAGCTGTGGCTCTCTCTGGCCGGGCTGGCGTGCGGGGTCATCTTGCTGGATCTCGGAGTGCAGAGCGCACTCATCGCCCATCAGCAGCGCATCTATGGTCTGAGACCTGAGGCCAGGGGGCGCATCAATACCCTCTTCATGACCGGCATGTTCCTGGGGGGAACCCTCGGCTCCAGCCTGGGGATGCTGGTCTGGCAACAGGGACACTGGCTCGGGGTGGGAGCAGCCGGCATGGGGTTGGCCCTGGTTGCCTGTCTCTGCGCCCTGGCCGGCAGGCGGGGGCTGCAACCGGCCATCTGAGGCATGTGCAAGACAAGAAAGGCGACCCCGGGGTCGCCTTTTGTCTGTCTGCTCGGGATGGACTCAGAGCACCATGGCGGCAATCCAGCCGAAGATCACCAGGGGGATGTTGTAGTGGATGAAGGTTGGCACCACGCTGTCCCAGATGTGGTCGTGCTGACCGTCGGCATTGAGGCCCGATGTGGGGCCGAGCGTCGAGTCGGAGGCGGGGGAACCCGCGTCCCCCAGCGCGCCCGCGGTGCCCACCAGGGCGATGGTCGCCATGGGCGAGAAGCCGAGGTGGATGCACAGGGGCACATAGATGGTGGCGATGATGGGCACGGTGGAGAAGGAGGAGCCGATCCCCATGGTGATGAGCAGGCCCACCAGCAGCATCAGGAAGGCCGCCAGTCCCTTGTGACCTGCCATCATGCTGGAGACGGACTGCACCAGACTCTCCACCCCGTGGGTCTCCTTCATGACGGCGGCGAAGCCTGCGGCCGAGATCATGATAAAGCCGATGAGGGACATCATGCGCACACCCTGGGTGAAGGCATCCTGGCTCTCGCGGAATTTGATGACGCCGCCGCAGGTGAAGATGATGAAGCCTGCGAGCGCCCCCAGCACGATGCTGTTGGTCATCAGTTGCAGACCGAGTGCCACGGCGATGGCCAGCAGGGCGACCCAGATGTGGTTGAGATTGAGCTCGACCGTCTCGGGTTCGGCGGCCAGGATCTTCTCCAGATCATACTGACGCGGCTTGCGGTAGCTGAAGAAGACGGCGATGAGCAGGCCGAGGAACATGCCGAATACCGGGATGGCCATCGCCAGGGGCAACTGGCTGAATTCCACCGGTACGCCGTTGTCGACGAGATTCTTGGCCAGGATGTTGTTCAGGAAGATGCCGCCAAAGCCCACCGGCAGCAGCATGTAGGTAGCGGTCAGACCGAAGGTGATGACGCAGGCCACCTGACGGCGGTCTATCTGCATCTGGGCCATGACATGCAGCAGCGGCGGGATCAGGATGGGAATGAAGGCGATGTGCACCGGGATCAGGTTCTGGGAGGAGATGGAGACCGCGAGCACCGAGGTGAGCAGCAGGCTCTTGACCCAGAGAATGCGGGTGCTGCTGGCATCCTTGCCGAGCTGGTTGATGACCTTGCGGGCCAGCAGATCGGTGATGCCGGAGCGGGAGATGGCTACCGCGAAAGCCCCCAGCATGGCGTAGGAGAGGGCGATTTCTGCACCGCCGCCCAGGCCGCCGGTGAAGGTGCTGAGGGTCTGCTCGAGGGAGAGTCCGCCGAGCAGGCCACCCACGATGGCACCGATGGCGAGGGAGACCACCACATTGATCCGCAGCAGGCTGAGCACCAGCATCAGCGCCACCGCGATAACAACAGGATTCATTTGATTTCCTTATGGATTGTGTTGCTGTCAGTCGTGTGAAAGCCAGCTAGTTTGCGAAAAACAGGCTAAATGTCGAGAAAAAAATCGGCAGATCCCGGCCAAGGGACGCATCTTCTGCTGGCGGTGAACGGGAACCGGGAAAATGCCCCCTTCTTCCTTGCCCAGACAGGTCCCCTCATGCAGACAGGCTGCCATGGGCAGCCTGTCTGGGCAGGGGCTGGGAGTGTTCAGCCCTCGTCTTCGGTGTCCGTCGTTTCATCCGGGTTGGCCAGAGGCCAGCCTCCCAGGCTCTTCCAGCGATTGACGATGTGGCAGAAGAGCTCTGTGGTGCGCTCGGTGTCGTAGAGGGCCGAGTGGGCCTCTTTGTTGTCAAAGGGAATATTGGCGCTCTGACAGGCCTTGGCCAGCACCGTCTGCCCCAGGGCAAGACCCGAGAGGGCGGCGGTGTCGAAGGTGGCGAAGGGGTGGAACGGATTGCGCTTGAGGCCGGCCCGCTCGGCGGCGGCCATCACGAAGCCGTGGTCGAAGGTGGCGTTGTGGGCCACTATGATGGCGCGACCACAATCCTGCTCCTTCATGCCCTTGCGCACCCCCTTGAAGATCTCGGTGAGTGCTTCCTTCTCGTCCACCGCGCCCCGCAGCGGGTTAAAGGGGTCGATGCCGGTGAACTCCAGCGCCGCTTTCTCCAGATTGGCGCCCTCAAAAGGCTGGACATGAAAATGGAAGATCTGGTCAGGGACGAGCCAGCCCTGCTCATCCATCTTGAGGGTGTGGGCGGCTATTTCCAGCAGGGCATCGGTCTTGGCATTGAATCCGGCGGTTTCAACATCGATGACGACGGGGTAAAAGCCGCGAAAACGGCCCTTGAGGGTGTGAACGGCGTCGGTCATGGTATCTCGGTCGGCGTGAAAGGAGGCGGCATTATGGCAAAAAAGCGTGCCCTTGTCCCTTATCTGCCGCCATGGGACGGCAAGAGGGCCATTTTGAAACACCTGTGCTTATAATGGGCGACGTCAACCATGGAGGGAGAGGACGATGAAGAAGCTGGGATTGGCACACAAGATGATGTTGGTGGTCTGTCTGCCGCTGTTGGCCCTGCTTGAAGTGCTCCCAGTGAATTGATCACTGGTGACATAGGTTAGGGAATAAGTGGGATCAGCAGGGATAAAGTGGGATCGAATCAGAAGTGACGCGGCCTGCAGAGTGATTGCAACTCTTCAGGCCGTGTTCGTTATGGAAGATCGTCAGAATGATCAATGGATCTGAAATCGGCCAAAAAATCCGAGTGAATTGATCACTGGTGATTTTGAGACGCGGCCTTTAAACGAGCTTTAAACCTTGGTCTTTACACTGCCTGATGCCAGCAGCTTCTGATATTCATGCTTTGAGATCTGCCGAACACCACACTTGCATTCATCACTGTTGGGCGGGAAGTGCGTTTCCCACCATGGATCATCAATAGGCAGCACCACGCCATCCCACTGAGGATGGCAAGGAACCTTGCTAGGGCCAAGCGTATACAGCAGGTATGGCAATGCGCGCTTAGTACGTTGAATTCTTTGCCATTGTTGCTTCGCTCTCTCTATTCTATTCTCCATCTCACTCCCCTATGTCATGTGCAATGTGAACAACCTGGCCGATCACCTCAAAGGTATGCTGCTCGTCCTTCGGTACCTCGATCGGCTGGTAGTGCTTGTTGTCGCTCAGGAGCAGCCAGGCGCTCGGCAGCACCTGCAGACGCTTGACCCATAGCTGGTCATCGTTGCGCACCACGTAGATGTGGCCATCAACCGGCCGCGTTCGGCCAAGATGCACTACCAGGGTGTCGTTGTTGCTGATGGTGGGCTCCATGCTGTCGCCTTTGCTCCAAACGATCGCCAGCTCTTTCTCGTCAAACCCGCGCCATCTCAGCCACTTACGGCGAAATGCCAAATGCCTGCACGGCTCCAGCTCGCCCTGCGTCAGGCTGCCGTGGCCTGCTGATACCTGCACTCGGTAGCCAGGTATCAACGCAAACTCATCCAGAAACGCAGAATAAACCGTTGCATTCTCATTGACGCCAGTCAGCGTGATCTTGGGTTGCTCATAGGGTGTGCTGGAAGGGGATTGATGCTCAACATGAACCCCATCTGGGAAAAGGCCTCTTTTTTCAAGCTCGTCTAAAACGTACTGAGGAAGGATCGATGCGTGATATTCGAATGCTTTGGTACCTGACCGCTTACGTTTAACTCCATCCTTACCTGCGCTTAGCCGCTCCAGCTCGTCCCTTGCTCTTCTGTCCGTTGTGGGCATTCCTTCAATACCAGCAACTTCGGACGCAATGACCCATGGCGTTCGTTTCTCACCATGGGATTCGGACGCTCCGTCCGTTTCATTTATTTCAGCGTCCGATTTATCTAAGATATTGTTTTTCATCAAATTAACCTGTTTTTGTTATGTCATCTTCAAATCACGAAACGGACGACACGAAAATAAATTCGTCCGTTTGTATTGCCTTTCCGTCCGATTCGTCTCTATACTCTCGTTAACTTAGTCAGTTAACCAAGTAGAGTTACTAAGATGAGTAATCACAGAGTGTCGCAGAAACGGACGGAAAATGGGAGTGACTGGCATCGCGCAGATGTTGTTGCCGCCTTGAAAAAGGTTGGGATGTCAGTTTCTCAGTTGTCACGCGATGCAGGGCTTTCCGCTTCTACATTGCAAAACACCTTTCGGGCTCCTTGGCCTAAAGGAGAGCGCATCATTGCTGATGCACTCGGCCTTTCACCAGAAGATATCTGGCCTAGCCGGTATCAACCCCTTTTGAAGAAAGCAAGCTGAGGGGGCTGGTATGGAATGGTTCACTGCAAATGAGGTCGCTGGTGTAGCAGGAATGCCAACATCAGAAAGACGCTCCAGAGACCAGCTTAATCGGCTGGCCGATGGCAACCCTGAAAAATCCCGCCAACGCGAAGGCAGCAAGGCGACTGAATACCACATCAGCATCTTGCCACCCACCGTCCAAGCCGCCCTGCTGCGCAAGTCCGGCAAGGTCAAGGTCGGCGCTATGACGCTGGATCTGCCAAAGCCAAAGGCGCCGCGCTACTGCAAAGAGCAGCTGTGGGCCAACTGGAGCAAGGCCAACGACAAGGCACACGACAAAGCCAAGGAGCGGGTCAGGGCAGTGCAGGCTGTGCATGCCCTGGTTGCCAGTGGCAGCACCCTGATGCAGGCCTACGAACATATCTCTGCCGAGTTTGATATCGCCCTGCCGACCCTGCGCCGCTACTGCGCCGCGGTGAAAGGCTTCGACGATAGCGACTGGCTGGCGGTGCTGGTGCCAAAACAGCAACAGGCCGCGCTCGAAAACCGCACTGGCAAGCTGGCCAAGGTGAGCGAGCAGGCGTGGGAGTTCTTCAAGGCGGATTACCTGCGCAACGAGCGCCCGAACGCCGCCAGCTGTTACGAGCGCCTGAAACTGGCCGCCCGCGATCAGAGCTGGGTGGTGCCGAGCATCAACAGCCTGATGCGCCGCATGGATCTGGAAGTGCCGCACATCCAGCAGGTCATGCTGCGCGAAGGTGAGCACGCCATGATGCAGCTCTACCCGCCGCAGGAGCGCACCATCGAAGGGCTGGATGCCATGAGCTGGATTAACGGCGATGGCTACCTGCACAACGTGTTCGTGAAGTGGTTTAACGGCGAAGTATTGCGCCCGAAAACATGGTTCTGGCAGGACATCTACAGCCGCAAAATCATCGGCTGGCGCACCGATATCAGTGAAAACACTGACTCGATCCGCCTGTCACTGATGGATGTGTGCAGCAAATACGGCATCCCCCGTGAAATCACCATCGATAACACCCGGGCGGCAGCCAACAAATGGATGACCGGCGGCGTGGCCAACCGTTACCGCTTCAAGGTCAAGGAAGATGATCCGCTCGGCATGATCCCCATGCTCGGCATCAAGCTGCACTGGTCCAGCGTACTGCTGGGCAAGGGCCACGGTCAGGCCAAGCCGATCGAACGCGCCTTCGGCGTGGGCGGTCTGGATGAAATCATCGACAAGCACCCAGCGCTGGCAGGTTGCTACACCGGCCCTAACCCGATGGACAAGCCAGACAATTATGGTGAACGGGCGGTGGATGCAGAGGAGTTTCTGCGCGTGGTTGCCGAAGGCGTGGCCCATTACAACGGCAAGCTGGGCCGCAATACCGAGGCCTGCCGTGGGGTAATGAGCTTCGACCAGGCATTCGAACAGAGCTATGCCCAGGCCGCAGTGCGCAAGGCGACCAGCGAACAGCTGACCATGATGATGCTGCAGTCAGAAGCCTGCCGCGTTCATCCAAAACATGGGTCAATCAGGCTGGAATCTGGCGGCACCATCCGCAATCGGAGCAACCGTTATTACCACCCAGACCTTGCGGAATATGCAGGGCAAAAGGTGGTGGCACGGTTCGACCCGCAGCGCCTGCACGAGGCGGTGATCGTCACTACTCTCACCGGCCTGCATATCTGCGAAGCGGTCTGTCAGGAGAAGGTGGCCTTCGGCGATACCCAGCAAGCCCGCGAACACAAGCGCAAGCGCACTCAGTTCGTCAAGGCCAACAAGGCTGCGGCGCTGGCCCAGAAAGGCATGTCGGCAATGGAGGCCGCCGCGCTGCTGCCCAGCATCAGCGACGAAGAGGCGCCAGAGGCCAAGGTGGTCGAGATGGTGCGCCCGGTCAGCATTGGCAATGCCGCCGTGGCCATCCAGCCGATGACCCAGCCGGTCGCCACCCCGCGCAGTGAAGCAGAACCCGCAATCGACTTTGAGGCCCGCTTTCAACAGGCCGCCGCAGCCATGGCTGCAAAACAGAAAAACCGGATTTAACCGGCATTTAAACCACAAAAAAAGCGGCCATACGGGCCGCCTGAAAGGAGTAATTCAATGACCAATGTAGTCGCACTCGACCAAACCGGCAATACCGATGCCATCACCCGCATCAAGGCGTTGCTGGAACAGAGCATCGTCACCCAAGCGCAGATCGCCAAAGAGGTTGGCGTCAGCCCATCCACCATCAACCAGCTGCTGAACGGCAACTACAAGGCCGACCAGGCGCCGATGATGCAAAAGCTGGCCAACTGGCTGACCGCCCGCGACCAGCGCGCCGATGCCCCGCGCGATCCCGGCTTTGTGATGACCGAGACCGCCAAACAGATCATCGCGGATATGAACTACGCGTTGGCTACCGAGAGCATCGTCATCATCCACGGCATATCTGGCGTGGGCAAAACCACCGCCCTGCGCGAGTTCCAGCGCCAGAACAACAACGTCTGGGTGATCACCACCTCCCCGAGCCGCAGCACCATGACCGAATGCATGTATGAGCTGGCCATGGAACTGGGGATGGAGAACGCCCCCCGCCTGCGTGGCCCGCTGGCCCGCGCCCTGCGCCGCCGCCTGCTCAACACCAAAGGTCTGATTGTGGTGGATGAAGCGGACCACCTCGACCGCCCCACGCTGGAAGAGCTGCGCATTCTGGTGGAGGAAGTGGGGATCGGCATGGTGCTGGTCGGCAACTCCCGCGTTTACACCCAGCTGACCGGCGGCCAGCGCAGCGAAGATTTCGCCCGCCTTTACTCCCGCGTCGCCAAGAAGCGCGCCCTGACCAAGGCCAAGAAGGCCGATGTGATGGCCGTCGCCAGCGCCTGGAACATAGAAGGCGATGCCGAGCGCAGCCTTCTGGTGCAGATCAGCGAACGCCCCGGCGCCCTGCGACTGGTCAGCAAGAACTTGAAGTTGGCAGTGGCCTGCTCCGGCGGCGAACCGCTGACCGAGCAAGTGCTGCGGTATGCGTTTAACGAGCTGGAGGGGGAGTGATTCATGGCAAATCCACCGAGCAATAAGTGCAAGTTCAAGGTCTGGACAGAAACGCTGGTGATGGATGGGACAGACACCATCTCAAACGCTGCGACCTTCATATTCGACTCAATCCCGTCAGTGGAGTTGAAGCGAAAGGCGCTAGAAAAAATGCAAGCCTCATATGAAAAGCAGCTTGCCAAGCAGCAGCAGGTTGAAGGGGAAAACTGATGAACGCACCCAAGGAACAAACCAGCTTCTACGGCGTCAAGACCGCGCCATGGACGCACGTCCACCTGCTCAGCGGTCGCAAGGGCCGCGTGGTTGAGCAAAGCGATGGCGAAGTGGTGATCCAAGACGAGAAGGGCTGGGCACAGAGCTACGACGAAGACCGGCTGCACCTTACCTGGGCGCCGCTGAACAGTGATTCACAAGGAGAGCAAGCATGAACATTCATACCACTCCCATCGGTATCAAGGCCCAGCGCATGGCCTGCCGTCTGCGCCAGTTCGGTTGCCAAGTGCTGGCCATAAAATCAACCCCGCAGCGCCCGCTGATCGAGATTGCCTATCCGACCGACGACCTGCGCAAGGATGCCATCGAGATCATCGAACAGGTTGATGGCCTGCGCCGCCGCGCCTACGCCGCCCGCCTCAACGGCTGCATCGTCCACTGGCGTGAAACCGCCACCCGTGACGAGTTCGAGCGCACTGCTGATATGGCAGCCAGCGAATACATGGCCTATCGGGCCGCCGGTTTCCCCGCTTAACAGGAGCAACAAGCAATGACTACTACCACCGAAAACAAGACCGAAACCCTGCACCGCAACGCCCAAGGCCACATGGTGCCGCAGAGCCTGATCAAGCCTATCGACCTGCTGCGCGATGAAGTGGTGCGCAAGCAGATTGCCATCGCGCTGGAGCTCAAGCTGCACATGGCCGCCACCAAAATCCAGATGCAGCAGGAGCTGGAAGACTATCTGGATCTCAGCGCCAGCGAGTACGGCGTCACTTACGGCGGCGCCAAGGGCAACATCACCCTCACCTCGTTTGACGGCTCCATGAAAGTCGAGCGGGCCATCGGCGAGCATCGGGTTTTTGATGAACGGATCCAGGCTGCCAAGGCGCAAATCGATGCCTGCATCGAGCGCTGGTCAGAAGGTTCAAACGACAAGATTGTCGCCCTGGTTGACCATGCTTTTCGCGTCAACAAGCAAGGCAAGATCGATGTGAATCAGGTGCTAAGCCTGCGCAATCTGGCCATTGAAGATGCCGAGTGGAAGGCGGCTATGGACTCCATCGCCGATGCCATCACCACCGTCAGCAAGAAGGAATATATCCGCCTCTACCAGCGCGAGCCGTCTGGCAAGTACGTGGCAATCAACCTCGACTGGGCAAAGTTGTAGTGGAGTTTGAAACCCGCTATGGCCCGCTGTACGTCACCCGCCACGCCATCGAACGCTGGGTGCAACGTACCGGCCGCAGCGAATTGGAAATGCTGGGCGCCCTGTCACGGGCTTGGCGCCCAAGCAAACGCCAGCTGCGGCGGATCCGGCAGCGCGAGGCGGGATGGAGCCCGCGCCGGATCCTCGAATGTGACGATGCCTATTTCATCTTGAAGAACGGTTCCATCGTCACCGTGTACGACAAGCAACAAACCAGATTTGAACAGGAGTTACACCATGGCTAATGCAGTGTTGAAGGGCGACGAGATCGCCCACCAAGTCGCAAAGAACCCAAACGGTTATCTGGCACTGGCCACCCAGGGCGCCCAGCTGGAGCGTGAAGAGCGTTATGCCGCCGCGCTGGAGATGTGGAAGGCCGCCGCCAAGGCTGCCAAGAACCAGCTCAACGTGGAGTATGCCCGCCAGCGTGCCGCGTTCTGCCTGACCTGCATCCACCGCTTTGGCAAGAGGGCCGCGTGATGGCTATCAGCAAAGAGCAATGGCAGGCCATCGCGGCCGAGCTGAAGTCTGGTTGGGTATCGATGTTGTTCAGACTGCATGGGCATGAGGTCTATGTCACCCGTGAGCGCAAGAGCGAAAGCACCACCGTTCTGGCGGTGTATATCGATGGCTCTATCAAAGGCGCATGGATGAAGGTGCTCGAAGATATCGATCCGGCAGATGAGTTTATGAACAAGGTGGTCAAGCAGGTTTTCTTCCACAAGTTCCACAAACGCTATGGCAAGAAACAGCTGGAGGAGTACGCCAAGTGCAAGCGTCAGTGTGGAGCAAAGTTTGCCAATGAGCTGTATGGCAAGGATCCGGAAAAGCAGGGAACAACCTATCTGTTCCCCGCCTTCGGCAGCAGCACGGCGCTGGTGCGCCAGTTCAAGAAGATCGAAGGGATGGAGCTGGTCAGCGAACTGAAAGAGGTGGCCGCATGAAAATAAGCCGCCGCACCTTTCGCATCCTCGCCGTGGTGTGGGGATTGGTCTGGGCCGTGCTGATTGTCGGCGCCGTCCAGTTCGTCAAGCACGCATAGGAGCAAGCCATGGAACGCGTCATCAACCTGCTGAACACCAGCGTGACCGATGCCAAGTCGAGCCTTGATTGCATCATCGAGCAGAACCCGAAGCAGGCCCAGCAAGAAGCCCAGCTGGCCATCGACTTTATCAACAACCAGGGCAGCGCAGAGCACCACAAATCACGGTTGGCCATGCTGACCACCATCGTCAACAAGGCGCGTAAACGCCTCAAGCAGTAAGCGAAACCATGCCGGGCAGTGCTCGGTATGGTCTGCCCAGCGTGGTGGCTGGGCACTGATGAGCAGCCGACCGGGCCCGGTCATAACCCACTCCTGAAACCAGAGAGGACGCTATGACCAGAGAAGTGCTGAACAACCTGTTAAACCGGCTCTATGGCGAGATGACCATAGCGCTGAATTGGAAAGAGAAGCTGGTGCTGCAGCGCCGCTTTATCGCCCTGTCGCGGGGCGCCAGAAAGTACCGCGCACATGATCTTGCCGGTGATGCCCTGCGCGGCGCCGAGCAATTGCTGGCAGAACTGGAGGCAGAACGCCTGCAGGGGATGAATGGCAAGGGGGCCGTATGCACGGTGAATACACGCCATTGATGAAAGATGGGCTGCTGCAAAAGCGGCTCGAAAGCGGCAAGGCCCGCATCGATGCAGAAATGGGACTGGAGAAGTTCTGCACCGGCTGCTGCGACTACTGGCCACAAGATACCGCCTTCTGGTCTGTGCGCAATCACCCGAACGCGCCAGACGGCCTGCAGCACTACTGCAAGGCCTGCGAATCAGAAGGCAACGCCGAGCGAAAGAGGAAATACCGCCATGGCCCTGACCCGCTACCAGCGCAGGATGGTGAATTACGTCAAAGCAAACAAGCCGTGTTACGCAAAGCGCCGCCACAAAGGCATGAGCAAAGCCGAGCTGCGTGAACTGGAAGAGCAGGCCGATGGCGTCGCTATCGCCTGGTTAGACCAAACGGTACCGCGCTGGCGTGAAGGCCAGCCACCCAAGACCAATAAAGTGATTGTGACCGCCTCGGCGGATGAGGATGAAGACGATGAACATTAAATCTCGCTGCAAAATGACTGAATCAAGATTAGCGCGAATGAAAAAAGAGGTGTTGGCCGTTCCGCTCTGGAACCATATGACGGGCGGCGAGCTGGCCGATGTGCTTGGTTACAACAGCCAGTATGTTTCTGGCGCTCTGGCAAAGCTGCGTGCTAGGGGTGAAATCGAGGTGGCCAGCCCCATCACTCTTCTCAAGATCCGCCGCTATCACCAGCTGAACAAGCTGCTGGAAAATCCAAGAGGAAATCATCATATCGATGCGCTGACCGTTGAGATTTATGGCAATAACGGCAAGTTTCGTGAGACCTCTCGCCGCAGCCAACTGCGTGAACTGATTGCAGACTGCAAAAACGCAGGTTTTCCTGTACCGCATGAAAGCCGAATTTTCAGTGAATATCCGAGTTCAGGAAAGGTAAGCCAGAAGAAAATGACACTGAGCTATATTCCGTTGTCAAAGGTTGACCCTGACCACCTCGCCCAGTTCGTCAACATCTGCCAGATAAACGGGGGCCGCCATGCAGCCTGATGCCAAGCGCTTGCTCAAGATTGTGCAGGTCGGCCGCCGCGAACTGGGGCTGGATGAAGAGGACTATCGCGCACTGCTGGAATCCGTGACCGGCGCCCGCTCTGCCAAGGGGTTGAGCGCGGCCAAGCTCGATGCCGTCATCACCGCCATGAAGGGGCTGGGGTTCAAGGTCAAAGGGGGCGCCCAGGTTGCTGGGCGCCGCTCCCCGCCCAGTTCGGCCAAAGTGCAGGCGCCGGAGGTGCGCAAGATTCGCGCCATCTGGATCACCATGTACAATGACGGTTTCGTGCGCGATGGCTCGGAGGATGCGCTGGGCAGCTACATCAAGCGGATGACCGCCAACGCCAACGGCGGAGCCGGTATCGCAAGGCCGGAGTGGCTCACCTCGGCGCAGGCCGAGCGGGTGCTGGAGGCGTTGAAGAAGTGGCATATCCGCCTGATGACCTCCGCCATTATCGAGCGCGGGGATAAGGTGCCGGTCAGTAACTCGCACCGGTTGGATGCGATGCCGGGTTATGACCTGATCCGCCAAGCCTATGAAAACCCCGGCTGGCGGCCAGCGCAGATAATGGTGATCGATGGCAGCAAGCTGGTGAATGGATAGAGGGAAAAAATTATGTGTAACTGTCAAATGATGGCCCGTGACTTTTCAGAAACTCAAGACGGGGCATTTGCTGCAAGCATTCATGCTCCACTCTGCGAAGACTTCAAACAGCTAAAGTTCTTAAGAGTGACGTTCGACCTTGGCTGTTTTGTTGTTCCAGCTGATGAAGTTGACTCTGTATGTGAGAACATTGATGGCCCATACAAGGTAGAGGCATTGATGCTTACGCAAGACCAGTTCGATAAACTTCCAGAATATGATGGTTAAAAGGATCAACACGATGAACAACCAAACTGAACAACTGGATCTCTATGTGGCACGGGGTGTGGCGCTTGTCGGTGCCTTTGTCACTCTGCTGATGATCATCGGCCCGCTGTACTTTCTCTATTACATGCTCGAAGGCTTCTCACCCATCCATGAATGGGGTCGCTTGTCGCTCTCTCTGTTTGCCCTTGTTACCCTGTTTATGGTTGGGGTGATGCGGGTGAAGGGCGGCATGCCGTGGCCAGTGTGCATCATCATGCCGCTGGTCCAGATTGGCGGGCTGGTCTATCTCACCAGCGGTTGAATTGGGCGCCCAGATCCACTGCGTTATCATACCAACACCCGGCATCGTCCGGGTGTTGCTTTATCTGGCGTTTGCATACCGTTTGGGGGCCCTATGAAAGATGCGCACGACCACCAATCCGTTGACCTGTTTGGCGTAGGCGTTGACCTTGACGCCATCGATCCTGAAACCTACCGCATGCTGAGCGATGAAACCGCCCCGGGCTGGAGCGAGCAGCTGCGCGCCATGTTCGACACTATCGAGCATGTGGTGGCGGCGCACCGCGAATCCCCCATGCTGTCGTTCGTTATGCTCTCCGAGTTCTGCCGCACCTTCGGCGGGGCCCCCTTCTACGTGCCGAACGGCAAAACGCTGGCGACCGTGCTGCGCTCCATCCAGATCTGGAAAGAGTTCAACGGCAAGAACCAGTTCGAGCTGTCGCGTAAATTCGGGGTATCGGTGCGGGAAATTCAATTTGTGCTGGCACGTATGCGCCGCAGTGAATTGCGTAAAGTCCAGCCGGATATGTTCACCGGACTGGACCCGGTTGCTGATGGTCACGGTCGGCGTAATGGTCGGGCGTATTAACAGACAATTCGATATTAAATAGAGGCGGCCAGATAGGCCGCTTTTATTTTGTCTGTGATTTATACGATATCCGTCAGTACAACCAGTCACCATATAAAAAGCACACTTGACGAAATTCATTATTTCTCAGGTGTGCTATGTCCATCTATGCGCTTATCAAATACGAAGAGGGTTGGCGCGAAAAGCCCTATCTCTGCACCGAAGGTTATCCCACTGTGGGTTATGGTTTTCGTATCGGCCCGAAAGGCGCAGACATAAAGCTCTATCAATTCATCCTGCCATTAAGCGTCGGCAACATATGGCTTGATGAGATTCTCGCAAGCAAAGAAAAAGAGATGCGCACCATCCCGCATCTGGCCGATGCGCTCGATACCTGCGCGCCATACCCTGCCCGTACTGCGGTGCTGCAATCCATGGCCTATCAGCTGGGGGTGAAGGGGCTTGGCAACTTCAAGAACACCCTCGCCGCCGTGGCCCGTGGCAACTGGGACAAGGCCGCTGCCGGAATGCTCGATAGCCGCTGGGCCAAGCAGACCCCCAAGCGGGCACAGCGCCACGCTGAACAGATGCGCACCGGCCGCTGGGCCAGCGTCTATGGGGGCTGATATGGGCCGCAACTGGGAGTGGAGTTTTAACCATGGCCGCGAGCAGAGGCTGAAACGGGAGCGCGAGGCGGCCGAACAGGGCATCGCCGAGTGCGATGTCGATCGCAGCGTGCCGCTCCACAGCCATGACGGCACCATGCAAAGCCTATTTAAAAAAGGATGGAACTCGGTAACACAGACCGACATCTACGCCGTCCGCAACCAACACCGCTTCAATATCCTCACCACCTGCAACGGCAAGGCCGCAGAGCACTGCGCCAGGCTGCGTGCGCTTTTCAAGAAGGATGAACCCTCATGCCACTCCCGTTAATCCCCGCACTGGCCGCGCTGGCGGTGCAGCAGGGCCCCGCCATGATCCGGGGTATCGCCAGCCTGTTTGGTGGCAGCGCCACCGCGAACAAGGTGGCCGATATGGTCGAGCAGGTATCGGGCATCAACCTGACCGCTGCCCAGCAGCAAGCAGCCATTGAGGACCAGCTCAGCCGCATCACCGATCCGACTGCCCTGGTCGAGCTGCAAAAGATCAAGGTAGAGCTGGAGAAGGAGCAGACCCGCCGCCGCGAGTTGGAAACCGCCGACCTGCAGGCCGAACAGGCCACCACCCAGCAGACCATTCGTGATGGTGACGGCGCCAAAGATGAATACGTGCGCCACACCCGCCCGCTGATGGCGCGCCAGAGCTGGCAAGCCGGGGCGCTCTATATCGTGCTGTTCACTGTGCTGAGCGCCTTTGGCCATGGCACCGGCCCTGATTTCGAAATGGCCATGCTGATGCTCACCCCGGCTTGGGCCTATATGGGCCTGCGCACCCTAGACGGTTTCGCCCCCCATCCCAAGGCCAGCGGCCAGAAGGTGGGCGCGGTGATCACCGGCACTGTCTCCAAGCTGCTGACGAGGGGCAAATGACCGACCTGTTTGATCGCGCACAACAACAAGAGCAGGAGTTTCGCGAGCGGGCTATCGCCAACGCGCGGCACCACCGCCAGGAACAACCGGATCAGGACGAGCACGGGAATCGCTTTTGCCTGAGCTGTGGGGAGCAGATCGCCGCCGCGCGACTGCAGGCCGAACCGGATGCGGTGCGCTGCGTACCGTGCCAGAGCCGTAATGAGAAAGCGGGGAGACATCGCTATGGAGTTTGACTGGATCCCCAAGTGGTGGGGGGTGATTACCACGGCCGCAGCAATTCTGGCGACCATCGCCATGCTTTGGCTGAGCAAAACCTTTGCCCGCCGCGAGGACTTGAACAAGGTGGAAACGACCATGGCTGACCACAGCACCCGCCTCGCCGCTCTCGAAGATAAAGTCGAATCCCTGCCAACGCGGGATGAAGTCAACGCGCTGCGCCTTGAAATGGCCGAGATGCGGGGTGATATCAAAGCCCTGCATGAGGCCCTGCGCCCGGTCAATCACGTCGCACAGCTGCTGCTTGAGCAGCGTTTAAACGAAAAATAAACGGGGGTTATATGTCATTCAAAGAGCTTGTTACCGAAGATCAGCGTCTGGTGATGCTGCGCTCACTGCATGAAATGCCGGGTTATGAGGCCAACGAATCGATCCTCGACTCATGCCTCGACCAGTACGGCCACAAGATCAGCCGCGATGCGGTGCGCACCCACATCAGCTGGCTGGCCGAACAGGGGCTGATCACCCAGCGCGAACTGGGCAACACCCTGATCGCCAAAATCACCGGCCGCGGGATTGATGTCGCCACTGGCGCCGCCACCGTGCCGGGTGTCAAGAAACCGCGTCCGGAGTGATGACCATGAACAAGATGAAAAGTGCCCTGGTTGGTCTGCTGCTTGGTGGGCTTGGTGGTTTTTCACCGCTGATGCTGCGTAATTGGTCTGGCCCTGCCTCGCTGGATGAAGCAATCGAGCGTCACGTTCGAGTGGTACGGCGCGCCAGTCGCTACCGCCCAACCTTCAATGGTCGCCAGCCTTCGGTCAAGCGTGCCAATCGTCAGGCCAAGGCGCAACGCGCCCAGCGCCGAGCTCGTCGGCTTGGTCATGCGTAAGGAGCTGCTATGAAAAAAACTATCATCCTGCTCTGCTGCGCCCTGCTGGGTGGCTGCATTGAGCATGCACAGTCAGGCAGCGAGCAGCAGAAAGGGCCGCAACAGGTTGATAAATACACCGTTGATCATAGGTTCAGTGTCTGGCATGACGATAAGCGCAACGTTACCTGCTGGATTTATTACTTCAACAGCAATAAGAGCATTTCATGCTTGCCTGATCGCCAATTGACAGGTGTCCAGTGAAAAGCCGCCTGCTAGATATCACCGCCATGATTGGCGTCGGCTACCTGCTGGCGCTGGTGCTGTTTGGCGATCCGGTCACCGCATTGTGGGGCTGCACCGCCCCGCTGATTGACAAGCTGCTGGGGTAACCATGACCACCAAGAAGAACACCAAGAGCAAGATCCAGCAGCTGCCGGACGATATCCGCAGCCAGCTGTCGGCGATGATCCGCTCTGGCTCCATGTCGCAGAAGGATATTTTGGCCGAGGTGAATCAGCTGATCGTTGAATCCGGCCTGCCGCCAGAAGAGCAGATCAGCCGCACCGGCCTTAACCGGTTTGCCAAACGGATGGAAGAGGCAGGAAGCCGCATGGCGCAGGCCCGCGAAGTGGCCGAGGTCTGGACGGCAAAGCTGGGTCAGGCCCCTACCTCAGAGGTGGGCAAGCTGCTGCAGGAATTCGTGCGCACCATGGCGTTCGAAACCTCCATGAAGATGATGGATGCCAGCGACGGCGAAGAGGGCAAGATGATTGACCCGAAATCGCTGGGCCAGCTGGCCCTCGTTATCCAGCGGGTGGAGCAGGCCGCCATGACCAGCCACAAGGTCGAGAAAGAGATCCGCGCCGCGTTCGCTGCCGAGGCAGCCAATGCCGCCGAGAAGATTGTGAAGCAGGCAGGGCTGACGGCCGAGACCGCCGCCCAGATTAAGCAGCAGATCCTGGGGATTGCGTGATGAACCATCTGACTCAAGCCGAAAACGAACTACGCAATCAGTCAGCGGCCGCCATCATAGGCGGCCAGTTCGATCCCAACGAAGTGCTGCTGCCCTATCAGAAGCGCTGGATCGCTGACCAGGCAAAAATCAAGATTGCCGAGAAGTCGCGGCGAACCGGCCTTACCTGGGCAGAGGCAGCAGATGCCGCGCTCAATGGTTCCATGTCTACCGCCGCTGGCGGTTGCGATACCTTCTATGTCGGCACCACCAAGGATATGGCCCGCGAGTTTATAGAGGCCGCCTCTATGTGGGCCAAGGCTTACGACTTTGCCGCCACGGAGATCGGCGAAGAGGTGCTGGAGAGCGAAGACAAAGACATTCTGGTCTATGTCATCAACTTCGCCAGCGGCTTCAAAATCAAGGCGCTGTCATCGAATCCCAGCAACTTGCGGGGTATGCAAGGCAACGTAGTAATCGATGAAGGGGCCTTTCACAAAGACCTTGCCGCTATCCTCAAAGCCGCCAACGCCTTGACGATGTGGGGTAGCAAGGTGCGCATCATCTCGACCCATAACGGTATCGAGAACCTGTTCAATACCCTGATCACCGAAACCCGCGCAGGCAAGCGCAAAAGCTACTCTGTTCACCGCATCGACATCGAAACCGCCTGTAACGAAGGGCTTTACAAGCGGATCTGTCAGGTCAAGAAGAAAGAGGAGTGGAGCGAAGAGGGGGAGCGCAAGTGGCTGCAAGAGCTGCTCTCAGACTGCGCCACCGAAGAGGACGCACGGGAGGAATACTACTGCGAGCCCAAGAGCGGCGGCGGTGCCTACCTGCCACGTGGCCTGCGCGAACGGGCGTGCCGGGTCGATGGGCCTGTGCTGCGATTTACCGGATCTGACGCCTTCAACCGCGCCGGTGAATCGGAGCGCAATGCCGAAATGAAGGAGTGGCTGGAGGCCGAAGTCTTCCCCGAGCTGATGAAGCTGGATCGCAGCCATCGCCACGCCCTGGGCGAAGACTTCGCCCGTTCCGGTGACCTGACGGTATTCGCACCCATTGAGGTGTTGCCGGATACCCGCCGGCGGGTGCCGTTCACCGTCGAGCTCAAGAACACCCCGTTCAAGCAGCAGGAGCAGGCGCTCTATTTTATCTGCGATCGCCTGCCACGCCGCGATGGTATCTGGCTCGATGCCCGTGGCAATGGCCAGTATCTGGCCGAACAGGCCGCCTATCGCTACGGCCAAGAGGTGGTGCAGGTGATGCTGTCGGTCGGCTTCTACCGCGAGAATATGCCGCGCTTCAAGGCGGCGTTTGAAGATGACGAGCTGGAGCTACCGCGCCACGAAGACATCATCACCGACTTGGGGCAGATCCAGATCTACCGTGGCACCCCCGGCATTGACGACAGTCGCACCCAGGGCAGCGATGGCAACAAGCGCCACGGTGACTCGGCGGTCGCCATTTTTCTGGCCTATCTGGCCAGCCGGGCTGAAAACCATATTTACGAGCTGCACCGCATCGCCAAGGTGGGGGCGCCAGCAAAAGACAACGATGGCCAGCGGCAGATGAACCTGACCCGTGGCCTGCGAAGCGGAGGCGGATTACTGTGACCACCATTCTCGATAGCCGGGGCAATCCCATCAAACCCGACAAGGCGGTGCTGCGCGAGAATATCGCGGAGGCCCATATCACCAGCGTGCGCAACCCGCGCCCCGCGTCAGTGGCCAGCACCATCACCCCGCAGCGCCTCGCTGGCCTGCTGCGATCGGTGGTGGATGGCAACAACCCGCAGGATTACATGACGCTGGCGGAGGAGATCGAAGAGCGGGATCTCCATTACGCATCCGTGCTGCGCACCCGCAAGCTGGCTGTGGCCGCGTTGCCGCCCAGCGTGGAGGCAGCCAGCGACGATGCCAACGACCAGCGACTGGCTGATGAAGTGCGCCAGCTGATGGAAAGCGACCAGATCCCCGAGCTGTTCTTCGACCTGCTCGATGGCTTGGGCAAGGGGATGGGGGTCTGTCAAATCCTGTGGGATACCAGCGGCGGCCGCTGGACGCCGAGCGATTACAGCTGGGTTGACCCCCGCTATCTGCGCCCCGATGCCGAGACCCTGAGCAAGATCCTGCTTATCAGCGACGATGCGCCCCAGGGCAAGCCGCTGGAGCCCTACAAATTCATCGTGCATCTGCCGCGCACCAAGTCAGGCAGCATCTGGCGCAACGGCCTGACCCGCCTGTGCGCCGTGATGTATATGCTCAAGTCCTTCACCGTGCGCGACTGGTGGGCGTTTGCCGAAGTGTTCGGCATCCCCATTCGGGTGGGCAAGTACGGGGCGAACGCCACGCCGGAACAGATTGCCACCCTCAAGACGGCGATCGCTACCATCGCCAGCGATGCGGGCGCGGTGATCCCCGAGTCGATGATGATTGAGCTGGTCGAGACCGCAAAGGGGAACGGCGGCGATACCCTGTTCGAGAACATGGCCCGCTGGGCAGACGAGCAGACCAGCAAGGCGGTGCTTGGCCAGACCATGACCACCGACGATGGCAGCAGCAGGGCGCAGGCCACCGTGCATAACGAGGTGCGGCTGGATATCGCCAAGTGGGATGCCCGCCAGCTGGAAGCCACAATCAACGAGTACCTGGTCAAGCCTTTCATCGTGCTGAACTGGGGCGTGCAGAAGGCGTACCCCCGCGTCTGCATCCGGGTTCCGGAGCCGGAAGACCTCAAGCTGATTGTCGATAGCATCACCCCGCTGATTGATCGCGGGATGCGGGTCAGCGAAAGCGAACTGCGTGACAAGTTCGGGCTGGCCGACCCCGATGCGAAAGAGGCCGTGCTGCAACCCATGTCAGTGATGGAGGCCGCCGCCGTGCAGCCGGTGGCCATGAACCGCCAGCAGCACCAACCGCAACAGCGCTTGGCCATCAACCGCATCCAGCAGCCCAGCGAGCAGGCTATCGAGCAGCTGACCGAAGAGGCCATGAGCGACTGGGTAGAGGTGGGCGGCGAAGACTTTATGAACCCGATCCTCGAATTGGCGGCCACGGCCACCACCTTCGAAGAGTTCAACGATGGCCTGCTCAAGCTGCAAGAGAGCCTGACCGCCGAGCAGTTCACCCCGCAGCTGGCCGATTACCTGTTCCGGATGCGTGGCATGGGGGATGTGCAAGATGCCTGAACCCAAGGCCTCGGCCTTTCCGCCCAAGGTGGCGCTCGACTGGTTCAAGAAAAAGGGGCTGCAGCCCGGCTTTGACTATCGCGACGTGTGGAAGGAGGAACACAGCAACGCCTTCACCGTCGCCAAGATGCTCAACGCCGATCTGCTGGTCGAGGTGCGGGCCCTGGTCGAGCAGGCGCTGGAGCAGGGTCAGACCTATCAGCAGTTCGCTGCCGTGCTCAAACCGCTGCTGGTAAAATCAGGTTGGTGGGGCATTCAGGAGATGGATGACCCGCTGACCGGTGAAACCAAGCCGGTACAACTGGGCAGTGAAGGGCGGATAAAGATTATTTACCGCACCAACATGCGCACCGCCCGCGCAGCTGGCCAGTGGCAGCGCATCGAGCGCACCAAGCGGGCCATGCCCTATCTCACCTACACAATCGGCCCGGCACGGGAGCACCGCGCCCTGCACCTGAGTTGGCGCGGCATTACACTGCCGGTGGATGATCCCTGGTGGCAAACCCATATGCCGCCCAACGGCTGGGGCTGCCACTGCGGGGTGCGCCAGATCAGCAAGTTCGAATACGCCAAGCTGCAGGGGGATAGCGGCTTCAAGTTCGCCGCGCCGAACGATGGCACCAGCGAGTGGGTGAACAAGCGAACCGGCGAAGCGGAGGTGCTGCCCAAGGGCATCGAGCCGGGGTGGGATTACAACCCGGGCAAGCGCCGCGAGCAGGCGTTGCAAGCTGACCTGAAAGCCAAGGAGCAAACATTGCGCCAAACGCTCTCTAAGCCGCTGTGAGCGTTCTTGGCTACCAGCGCACGAACAATTACCCAGCTTTTGAATCTGAGTCGATTTAAATCGGTTTTAAAGATGGTGTGTGGTGGTGTCGAAGGTGCTGTTTTCGGCCTGCGCCACCATCCTCCCCATCACCCCGTTTATCATTCCTGCGGTCAGCATTGCCCGATCACATTGGCAAGCTGACCCGCCATCTGTATCCTGTGATGACCGGTCATCACCGTGTTCACCCTCTCCACCTCCTTGCCATCCCCCTCTGATTAGCGCGAAAAGCGTCATTACAGACCGCTCCCCAATCCGGCCCATTATCGATTCGTCCAAACATTTGTTCACCCAACCAACCGCCACCCGGCAGGAGGTTGTTATGTGACGGAGCGATCATGCACCACCAACGTATCCATAAAGCCATCTGCTTTGACATGTCCCGCATGGTGGCAGAAGAACAGGGATTGTGGCTGCCGTTAATCCCGGCTGGTCAATTCTCTGGTCGAGATGGTCGCAGCTGGAATAACTCCGACCCTGATGGCGTGGTAGCTCAGTTCGATATGAAGCTGCCATTCGATGTTGAACACGCGACCGAAACCCGCGTAGGCAACACCGAGGCGGTCGGCTGGATTGTCGAGCTGCAAAACCGCACAGGCGAAATCTGGGGCCGTGTGGAATGGAATGGCGCAGGCAGCGAATTGCTGGAGGAGAAGAAGTTCGGCTTCTATTCGCCAGCGTTTGATTACTTCAGTGATAGTCGCGAAGTCTTCGCGATGCTCAGCGCTGGCCTGACCAACAAGCCAAATCTCTATGTCCCCGCTCTAAACCACCAAGAGGATCACACTGTGAAACTGCCCCTTGTCCTGACCCAGCTGCTGGGCCTGGCTGAGGATGCCACTGCCGAACAGGCCGTGACAGCCATCAACGCCATGCAAGCGCAGCAACAGATTGCACTGAACGCCCAGCAGGACCCGACCAAGTTCGTCCCTGCTGCCACCCATCAGCTGGCCCTGAACCGCACTCAGGAGCTGGAATCCAAGCTGGCCGAGATCGAAAAGTCAAAGGTCGATGCGCTGGTCGATGCTGCCATTGCCGAAGGAAAGGTCGCTCCGGCTGACAAGGCGATGTATGTCGGCCTCTGCAGTACCGAAGCAGGCCGCGAGCAGTTCACCGCATGGTGCGGCCGTGCTCCTGTCATCGCCGATGCCAGCAAGGTGAAGACCACCACCGAACAAACTACCGGTGCCCTGAGCGCTGACGAACTGGCCCTGTGCCGCAAGATGGGCCAAAAGCCCGAAGAGTTCCTGGCTGCCAAGCAAGCCATGAAAGCCAAACAAGGGGAGTAATCCATCATGGCATTTACCGAAGCGCAAATTCTGGAGGCGCTGACCGTCTCCATGTCAGCCGCCTACACTCGCGGGCTGGGTTATATCAACCCGCAGTGGAATCGCGTGGCCACTCAGGTTCCCAGTGCTGGCAGTTCCAACTTTTATGGCTGGCTGAAAGATCTGCCTGCCATCAAGGAGTGGCTGACTGACCGTCAGCTGGTCGAAGTCGGTAGCCATGGCTATCAGATCCTCAACAAGACCTTTGAGTCTTCCATCGTCATCAAGCGCGAAGACGTGGAAGACGACCAGATCGGCAAGTATTCGATCATCTCCGAAAACTTCGGTCGAGAAGCGGCCATGTTCCCGGACAAGAACGTGTATGCCCTGCTGGCTGCGGGGTTCACCACCCTCTGCTATGACGGTCAGAACTTCTTCGATACCGATCACCCGCTCGATACCTCTCCGGCCACCACCTTCAGTAACGTGGTAGGTGATCCGGCAACCGATACTGGCCCGGCATGGTTCGTCATCGACGATATGCAGGTGGTCAAGCCGATCGTGTTCCAGGAACGCCGGCCGTTCGACTTCCAGACCATGAACGCAACCAGCGAATACACCTGGTTCAACAACAAGTTTGCGGCGGGCGTTGACGGTCGTCATGGCTATGGCTTCGGCTTCCCGCAGACTGCCATCGGCTCCAAGGCCGTGCTGGATGAAGCGAACTTCGAAGCGGCCAAGACCAAGCTGGCCAACATGAAGAAGTCCAACGGCACCCCCATCGGTACCATGGCGCGCATTCTGGTCGTCGGCCCGAGCAACGAAGCGGCAGCCCGCAAGCTGATCAAGCGCGAGTACCTCGATAACGGCGAGAGCAACATCTACTACAACAACGTCGAGATCGTGGTTAGCCCGTACCTGGTCTAACCGAATCGACCGCCCCGGCATAGCCGGGGCCTCTTTCAACCAGATGGCGGTGGAGCTGTATAGCGTCGAAGCCGCCATCAAAGAGGGTGATGTGATGCCAACAGTAAGCAAGCCAGTCTCTGCCGCTGCCTGGATTCAGATCTCTGCTGCCACATCAGGTTATGTCGAGAATCAGGGGCCATCTGCGGTCAAGTATCGGTCTTCCACCGCCTTGCCTGCTGCGTCTGACACCATGGGGCATCTTCTCAAGTCAGGTGATGCCATTGGCTGGTCACGCTCTGCCGCAGAGAATCTGTATGCCAGAACGATTTCTGGCACGGCTGAACTGATTATCACCGAGGGCTGATCCATGTTCTTCAATGCGCCTCCAATCGTTCAGCAAAGCGGTCCTGTAGTCCTGCCAACCCGCAAGAAAAGCGAGGTGCGCTGGTCTGGTCTGGTCGGGAAATCCATCGCCGGTGATACCAACGTGGATCTGGTTGCCTATCTCAAGGCCTTGCCTGTACCGGCTTCTGGTTCGCTGGCGCCGTTCTTCAATACGACCAGCAACAAGCTGAACGTCTACAACGACAACGCCAGTGTGGCGTTCAAGTTGAATCTGGAAGGGAGTTGGTCAAGCGGAAGTACCAACCGATCCATGCAGCTGGATTTCGTGGGTACCAACGGCAACCGTCTGGTGGCCAGTCGGGATGTGGCAGTGACCACGGACGTTATCACCCTGGCGACCTTCTTCTCGATCGACAAGGCAGGCTTTATCGCCCTCAACGGTACTAAGCCGGTGATCCGCAGCAATGGCGGCACGTTCAACCTTACCGGCGTGCTGCTGATCGCCGAGCAAATTACCACTGAAACCGTGATATCAGCGGTTTAAACACCCTTTACAGGAGCATTGAAATGGCCCCGAAAAAGAAAGTTACCACAACCGGTGACGACAAAAGCCAGCAGCTGGCAGCTGCAGCAGTGGATCAAAGTGCCGAGCTGGTTCAGGCGCAAGCCGAACCGTTGCAATCCGTAGCGCTGGAGCAAGCCGCCGAAGCTCAGGGTGTGGATCTGGTTGCCGAGCAGGCCGCCAAGCAAACCGAGATGATCGCCGCAGAAGAGGCGCGACAGGCACTGGCTGAGCCGGTGACCGAGCAGGAGATTAATCAGCTGGCGACGAATATCAACTTGAAGGCGCTGGGCATTGAGAAGGTACCGCAGCAGCAGGACAACGCCGACTGGCTGCTCGGCCAGTTCGACGTCAAGGCCAAGTCACCGGCCGGTTTCTGGCGCTGTGGCATCCAGTTCCTGCACTCCAGCGCGACCCGAGTCTTTGTGGTGACTGCCAAGGCGGATGTTCCGCACGACCACAGTTGCGAGATTCCGTGCTGCTACCTGACATGTGAAGAGGCCCTGAGAGTTCATGAAGATCAGTGGCTGGTCTGCACCGAATATGAAGTGATGGGCGTTTAACCATGGCCATCTACGCGACGAAGCAGGATCTGGAAGACCGCGACGGCTCGATGCTCTACAACTTCGCGCTCGACCGCAGCACCCAGACCATCAATGACGTCTGGATTGATGAGGCATTGGCCACCGCCGATGACGAAATCAATGGCTACCTTGCCCGTCGCTATGTGCTGCCGCTGCCTACCGTGCCTTCCTTGCTCAAGCGTCAGGCCGTGGTCATCGCTTTCTACTGGTTGGCCGACCGCGACACTCAGGCCACCAACCTGCTGGAAGAGCGATACAAGAAGGCCATCGCCAAGCTGGAAGAGATAGCTGAAGGCAAGGTGGATCTTGGCCTGCCCACGCCGGATATGCCGCCAGAGGGTAACGTCGGCAAGGTCGAGCTGGTGCAGGAGAACGAGCGCCTGTTCACCCGCAACAGCCTGAAAGGGGTGCTCTGATGGCCGTCTCGGTGCAGGTCTCGACCCGGGGAGAAGAGCTGGCGCGTTATCAGCGCCTGCTCGATACCCTGGGCCGCAACGACTACAAGGCCGAACTGCTTGAAACCATCGGCGCCGTGGTCGAAAGACAGACCCGCCGCCGCATTGAGGACGAAAAGACCGCGCCGGATGGTACGCCCTGGGCGCCCTGGTCAGATGCCTATGCCAAGACCCGCCACGGCGGCCAGAGTCTGCTGCAGGGTGATGGCGATCTGCTCGATAGCATCGAGTATCAGACTGTGA
>NZ_CAWMFQ010000303.1:0-302 GCF_963866995.1 Aeromonas sp. ZOR0002
CCAAGCCCTGGAGCCCCTGGCTGGTGGGCGAGCCGGGCTGCCCCGCCCAGCCGGACTGGGACAGTCTCATCGGCAAGCGCGGTGTCATCGTCGCCGGACGCATCCAGGATCCGGTGCAAGGCAAGGCGGTGGCCGAGCTGGCAGACCGCCTCGGCTGGCCCCTGCTGGCGGATCTGCAAAGCCAGATCCGCTTCGATGATCGCAACCTCGTCCACACGGATCTCGCCCTGCAACACAGCGACTTCGTGGCCGAGCTGGCCCGCGCCGAGGTAGTGCTGCAATTCGGCGCCCGCCTCATCTCC
>NZ_CAWMFQ010000304.1:0-53408 GCF_963866995.1 Aeromonas sp. ZOR0002
GGTGGTGTGATCCCCGAGCCGGTAGCTGACCGCTTCGATGAGCGTCGGCCCCTTGCCGCTGCGAGCCCGCTCGACGGCGGCGCGGGTCGCCTCATAGACCGCCACCACGTCATTGCCGTCCACCTGGAGGCTGCGCACCCCGGCCCCTATGCCCTTCTGGGCCAGGGTGGGCGCGCTCGACTGCAACTTGCGCGGCACCGAGATGGCCCACTGGTTGTTGTTGATGATCATCACCATGGGGAGATGCCAGACACCGGCACAGTTGAGCCCCTCGAGAAAGTCTCCCTTGGAGGTGCCGCCATCGCCGATGGTCACCACGGCGACTCTGGGCTGGTTGCGCAGCTTGAAGGCAGCCGCGATGCCGGCAGCATGGGTGATCTGGGTGGCGATGGGAACGCAGATGGGCAAGTCTTCCGACAACTCGCCATCGGCCTTGTAGAAGACGCTGCCACGCTCGTCCCCGCCCCAATACTGCAGGTTCTGCTCCATGGGCACGCCCCTCACGTAGAGAGTGGGCATGTCCCGGTAGTAGGGCACATAGACATCCTCTGGCTGCATGGCGAGCCCGACCCCGATCCCCACCGCTTCCGCCCCGAGATGGGAGGGAAAGGTGCCGAGTTTGCCGGTTCGCTGCAGTGCTATCGCTTTCTTGTCGTAACTGCGCACCATCACCATGTTGCGGTAGAAGGTGTGCAGCATCGCCTTGTCCAGCCAGGTCGGCAGTGTCGCGACCGGGCGCCCCTCCTCATCGAGGTAACGAAGGAAGGGGATGTCGACATGGGTCATAACTGGCTCCTTGCCGTTGTCAGCGTCACCACCATGAGGTGACATTTAAAATGTAAACAACATGTTAACCAAAGGGCAACGAGATTCATCCAGGTAAGACCAGTAGAAACTTCTTTTATTTTCGAAGGTAATCGGAATTTTCGGCGAGCATAAACAAAGAAGGGAGCCTGTTCAGGCTCCCTGTCATATCGAGTTCGGGATCATACCCATCACCGCCATGCTGCTTGCCACCGCCCGTGGCGCAGGATCAGCATGACAAAAAGGCATCAATTCACTCCCACAAACGGGTGGGTACCACCAGCAGCATGGTGCGCTGTCCGATGGCCACGTTGGCGTTGGGGAAGACCACCGCCTCCCGCGGTTTCTCTACCCTGTATTGCCGATCCCCATCTTCTGCCAGCACAAAACCCTGGGGAAATTCGGTGAAATTGTCCACATCGCTGGCAAACAGGAAGCGGAACTGCTCCGACTGCTTGTTGATCACCCGATCTATGGCAAAAAGGGTGAAGTCATCGGCTCGCCATGGCTCGAGGGCCACCTCATCCCGGGTCACCAGCTCCTGCAATGTCTGGCGCACCTCGATGAAGCAAGTCATGTCGTTTTCACCGAAGGGCCGCACCTTGCCCAGCTCCACCGTAAAGGCATGGGCGCCGTGCTGGTGCGAGCTGTAATAGCTGAAGGTGGTGGTCGGGCCGCTCGAGAGCAGTATGGTGCGCACGCCGCAGGCACCGAGGAAACGTACCTGCTCCTTGCAGTGGGGGCGTTCGTGGGGGAAGGGATAGACGGCAAACTTCTCGTGGCGTGAGCCGCGAATGGCGGTATGGAGATCGTAGTGGTAACGGGGCCTAGCCGAGTCGGCAAAGAAGCGGCTCACATACTGCTCCAGACGCATGGCGCGGATGCGCTCCCGGTTGCACAGCCCCTCCCCCTTGCTGTGGGCGCCCGAGAAGAGGCGGTTCATGTTCTCTTCCACCTCCCTCACCCCCTGGTTCATGGCGGCGGGGTTGCCAAAGAGGAAGAGCACCCGGTGACGAACCTTGAGCTCCTCTGCGAGCAACCGGGTCAGCAACTGGTTGCAGATCTCGATGGGGGCTGTCTCGTTGCCGTGGATGCCGCAGGAGAGGACGATGTCCTTGTGCCCGGGTTGCCCCGCCTCGGAAGCGGGTTCCAGGCAGATCACGCCGGTATCCCACACGCTCACCCGGGTACCGTCGGTCAGATTGAAGGCGAAAGGCTCGAGCTGCCACTCATGGCGGCGCGTCAGGGCCAAAAAGTCATGCTGGGGAATCATCCGTCTCACCCTTTAGTCTGGAATGCCATGGCCGGATTATACGCAAGGCAACCGGGCTTAAAATCAGTTTTTAAACAAATTCAAACAGTAAGGATACAAAAATGGTGAAAATGAGTGACAACTCATGCAACAGGATCAAGCGGGGGGAAACACGGAAGAGGGAAAGCGGTGAACGGGTATCGGCAGGTGAAGACAGCATGTCTTCGGCAGACAGGCGGGCAGCATGCCCCTGGGATCAGCAGAAAAACAAGGCATCCATGCCCGGCTGATCAACCACGCCAGAACGGCTTGGTGGTCTCTTGATAGCGGTCGGCTTCGTTCAGACCGATGTCCTTGAGCAGGTAGGCGGGCAGCTCGGAGAGCTGGCGACGGCTGCGGCTGCGTTCCAGCCAGGTCAGGACGGTCATCTTGACGCGAGCAACCAGATTCGATTCGCTGGAATGCTGGTAACCGGCTTCGGTATAAGTCATGTTGGCCATGATATGGCTCCTCTCTCTAGTTCTGCGCAAGGCTCGGATTTGATGCGCAAAGCTTAGTCAGGGCGGGGAGGTGCCTCAATTGACGAATTTTGATACATGACATTAGTAAAAGTAATGGTTGATATCGCCAGGGCAATAACCATAACCATATGATTTTAAAATGAAATAATGCTGAAACTTTCCCCCTGGCAGCCTGACAGCATTTTCTCCTGCGCCACCCACTTCTAACTATGCACTTTCCCACGCTAGCTATGCACGGCACGACGCCGAGTCAGCAGGGTGCAAACTCTCGGCCACCAGGGTTTGTTAACAAATAGATCGCGACAAGATCGTTATTTAACAAAAAGATACGAACAGGCAACCCGAACCGGATGCCCCCATGTCACCCCCATCGTCAGGGTGGCACCGGACACTTGGCACCCTGCCATCATACTGGTATGGTTATTTATACAGTGGTTTATCATGCTGCCTCCCCACACTGCCCCAATATCATGCTGAACAGGGGAGCGGCACACACACAGGATCTGCCGATGGACACCTTTACCCCCACCGCCGCCCTGCGTCAACAGATGGCCCTGCTGGAGGCGTCGCTGGCACGCCTTGCCCGGCAACTGGGCCAGCTCGACCTGCTGGAGGCTCATGTCTATCCCCTCCCGGCCGTGGCCCAGGGGGAAGAGCATGAGCCCATCGAGGCCATCGAGGTGGGCTATCTCTCGGGCGAGGCGGCCCTGGCCGCCACCCTCGCAGCCTTTCAGGACCACAGCGCCCGCCCCGGCTGCTCCACCAAGGCGACCCACCGTCTGCCCGGCTGGCTGCGCTTTCCTGCCGCCTGCGCCAGGGTGTTGGCCCCCGTCATCGAGGAGATCAACGCGCACAAGCTCGCCTTCAAGGCCATGGTGCAGGCGGCGGGCGGGCGGGACGAGAAGTTCGAGCTGGTGCACGGCGCCCTGCCCGGCGTCATCACCCTGCAGGTCTATCGCAAGCTGACCTGGCTTCAGGGGGATCTGCATTCGCTGGGCTTCACCTGGGCCGACAAGCAGAGCATCAGCCGCCTCAGCCGGGAGCAGGTACTGGAGATGCTGGAGCGCAGCCGCCGGTATGTACCGGCGCTCTTTGACAACGAAGAGTGGAGCAAGATGGTGGATCAGGAGGTATACGACATTCGCCGCCTGCCGGCGGATGCCGCCCTGCGGATCCGCAGGCCGGTCAAGACCCACCCCATGATCAACCTGCTCTGGCAGGACAGGGAGCCCCGCAAGCAGCAGATCAAGGCGAGCCTTCCCCTGCTGCTCTGCTCCGATACCCAGCCGGCCGTCACCCATCTGGGCCACTACCCGCCCAAACTCCGCCAGGCACGCCGGGATCGCAAGATTGGCGGTGACCCCATCATAGAGCGGCTGCACCTCTACCTCTATCAGGGGTAGCGCAGGCTCGGCACCGCCACAAATGACAAGGGGAGCATCACGGATGCTCCCCTTGTCACATCGGGCGACAGCCCATCGCCGTCAGCTCATCAGCAGTGCCCGCAGGCTCTCCACATCCAGCCCCTTCACCTCGGACTGGCCGCTCAGGAGGCCGTCGGCCAGTGCCCGCTTCTCGTCGTGCAGCGCCACTATCTTCTCCTCCACCGTCTGCTCGCACACCAGGCGATAGACGGTCACCGGCTGGGTCTGGCCCATGCGGTGCGCCCGATCGCTCGCCTGATCCTCCACCGCCGGGTTCCACCAGGGATCGAGGTGCAGCACGGTGTCGGCCTGGGTCAGGTTGAGGCCCGTGCCCCCCGCCTTGAGGCTGATGAGGAAGAGCGGCACCGCTTCGTGGCGAAAACGCAGGATGGACTCCTGACGGGACTTGGCCGAGCAGCCCCCATCCAGATAGCAGTAGTCCCACTGCCGCTGTTCGATACGGCTGCGCAGCAGGCTCAGCAGATCGACAAACTGGCTGAACACCAGCACCCGGTGGCCACCATCGATGGCTTCGTCCAGCAGCGCCATCGCCTCGTCCAGCTTGCTGCTGGTCTGGGACCACTCCGGCATCACCAGCTGGGGGGAGCAGCAGAGTCGGCGCAGCCGGGTCAGGCCGCTCAGCACATGCATCAGGGCACGGCCATCGGCACTTTGCACCTGCTGCACCACCTCGCGCCGGGTCGCCTCGTAGAGCTGACGCTCCTCGGGGGAGAGGCTGATGTGATGGATGATCTCGGTCTTGTCCGGCAGCTCCGTCAGCACCTGTTGTTTGAGGCGGCGCAGGATGAAGGGGCTGATCACCGCCCGCAGCATCGCCATGTGCTGGGGATCCTTGACCGCCTTGCCAAAGCGGCGCTTGAACTCCCCGAGGCTCCCGAGCAGGCCGGGGTTGATGAAGCTGAACAGGCTCCACAGCTCCCCCAGATGGTTCTCGATGGGGGTGCCGGAGAGGGCGAGGCGAAAATCACCGTCGAGCTGGAACAGCAGCTTGGCGCGCTGGGTACCGGCATTCTTGATCTGCTGTGCCTCGTCCAGCACCATGCTCGACCAGCGGCGGGACTTGAGCGCCTGGGAGAGACTGCCGAGCATGCCGTAGTTGACCAGGACGATCTGTCCGGCCCTGGCCCCCTGGATCAGGGTCTCCCGCTCGGCGGGATGGTCGAACACCACCACCTCGAGCTCGGGGGCAAAGCGGGCCACCTCCTCCTGCCAGTTGGTGACCACTGACTTGGGCACCACCACCAGCGCCGGGCCCAGGTGCTGGCGCATGCGCAGCACAATGAGGGCCTGCAAGGTCTTGCCCAGGCCCATGTCATCGGCCAGACAGGCGCCAAAGCCGTGATGGGCCAGGGTCGCCATCCAGCGTACGCCCTCCTTCTGATAGTCCCGCAGCGCCGTCAGCAGCTCAGGGGGACAGCTCACCTCCTGCTGCCACTCCTGCTGGAGATTCTGCCAGGCGGCATCCCCCTCGGTGGTGATGACGGAGAGCAGGCGGGCCAGCGGATAGGCCAGCTTGTTGTTGATGCGCTGCTCGTTGTCCAGCATGGCGCCGAGCACGGTGAGGCGTTCCACCAGCTTGTCGCTCAGCATCAGGCTGGTCTTCTCGTCGAGTTGCACCGTGCGCTGGCCCGGTGTCAGCTGGCGCAGGATGAGGCGAAGATCGAGGATCTGGTGCTCGTCCAGCGAGAGCGCCCCCTCCACCTGGAACCAGTCCTGACGCCGCTCGATGCGCAGGCTCAGGGCCGCCTCATCAAGGCTCTTGAGGCGGGCGCTGTCCTGGTGCCAGTGCACCACCACACCGGCGTCCACCAACTCCGGCAGGGCGTTGACCAGGGTGAGCGCCTGCTCCCCGTCCAGCTTCCACTCGTTGCCGGGCAGGCCGATGGGTAACTGGTTGCGAAGGCGCTGGGCATCGTCCTTCTCGGCAGCCAGATCCCGCTGCCAGTAGTGATACTCCCGGATACCCTGGCGCACGATGGCCTCCCCCTTGCCCAGAGGCAAGGGCGGCAGGTCCCCCTCCCGGGTCACCAGCTGGACCACGAGCTGCCCCTCCTGCCAGTCGAGCAGGACGGAGGGAACGCCGGGCCAGGGGGCCAGCTCGGCATTGCCCCTGAGCCCCACCACCTGGCTGTGCCAGGGGAGATCGGGGATCGCATCCAGCGTGCGTTGCAGCTCCTCGAGCCCGGCCGGCGGCAATGCCGGAATGGCCTCCAGGGCCGGTAATCTGTCCAGCAGTGCCTGCGGTGTCAGAATAAGCTGCCACAAATCCTGAGCCAGAGGGACGATGTGCGCACCGCGGGCGGCGGGAGCAGGATGTAGTCTGGCACTCATGCCCTCCCCGCTCTGTACCAGTTGCAGCAGGGGGGCGCTGACGGCCAGTTGCAGCTTCTGCCCCTTGGCATTGAAGAGGCGAGGATGGTTTGCCAGGGGCACCCAGGCATCCCGGGGCAGCTTGCCCATGTTGCGCGGCAGGGTGCGCACCAGTGCCCAGTCCGCCTCGTCCAGCAGGCTGGCGTACTGGGTGGAAAGCAGGGCCGGATCGACCCTTCGCCCGGCGGTCCACTCCCCCTTGGTGCTCTGCTTCTGGATCTTGCACTCAAGCTCAGGCCCCTCCGCGTGGAGCAGCCAGACCAGCCGCTCCTGGGGCTTGCGCACCCCGCTCGAGCGTCCCAACCCCTGCAGCCAGTTGAGCCAGCTTGCCGAGGCGGGGGCCTTGCCTTCCTCCTCGGTACCATCCTCTTCCTCCCCTTGAGCAGGGCGCAGCGCGCGCAGGGGCCAATGGGCGGCCTCCCGGCCAAGCAGGAGTCGCAGCAGATCCTGGCAGAAGGCCATCAGGCGATGCCGGGGCTCGGCGTCCAGCACGTGGGAGAGGTCCCACTTGTGCAAGATGGTCACCTGGGGGCTCTGCTCGCCGTGGCGCGCCAGGGCGCAGAGATCGAGCCAGAGGTAACCCCAGTGGAGCTCCTCCAGCGGCAGTTGCAGGGTATCGAACAGGCCGACCGCCTGGCCGTGGCGATCTCCGGCCCACTGCCCCAGCAGATCGGCCAGCAGGGGGGAGTGATGGCCCAGACTGCGCTGCCACTTCTTGCGCTGCTCGCTCCCCTGCACCGGATCTGCCTGTTGCAACCAGCCGAGCCAGAGCAGGGCGCTGAACATCCGGGGCCAGGGCGACGCCTCTTGCCCCTGCCCCTGGCCAAGCGCCCCCAGCAGCCGCTCGGCCAGGGGTTGCTCATCCCCTTGCTGCGCCAGTTGTTGCAGTGCAGGCCAGTGAGTGGTTACCTCGCCGCCAAAGGGGCCGCAGAGCCACTCCCATTCTTGGGCGCGAGCCTGGATCTGGCCAGAGAGCGCCGGGGAGCAGGAGGTAACCAGCGTTGCCAGCGGCCAGCCCTCGTCAGGCTCTGCGTCAAGCAGGGCCTGCAGGGCGAAGTGCTCGAGCAGCAGGGCCTGCCAGGCGGGGCTGGAGCCTGCCAGCAGGCGGGGAGCATCGGGGAGATCCAGGAGGCTCAGGAGTTCGGCACTCTGGTAATAGGCCGGGATCTGCCCCGCGTCTCCCAGACAGAGCTCGCGCACCACCTCCTGTGCCCGCTCCAGGCCCGTGACCGAGGGGATGCGGGACCACTGCGGCATGGGGCACTCCCCCGCACGCACCGCCAGGATCAGGGTCAGGGTTCCCTCTGCCGTCAGACTCCACTGCTGCTCCGCTCGTTGACGGACAAGCCCCCACTGCTGCAACTGATCGAGGGTGTCGAGCAGCGCACGCCCGGGTGCGCCCGGGGCATAGAGGGTATCTTGCAGGTAACGAGTGCTGGCGGCGCGCTGCAATTGCAGCTCGCACAGCAGGGCATGGCAATCTGAAGAGAGGGTGAAGGCTGACATCAGAACTCACGGGCAAGTGCAAAGGCGGAATTTTAACGGGAAAGCGGCGGCGGCTCGACCCTTAAGCGCGAAATAGTGCAAAAAAGCTGGCGCCTTTGATGGGTACGCGAGCGACAGGGCTGACAGGGCACTCGCCCCTGCCACCGGGCAACGGGCCGCAGGAGGGGCGCGGTCATCAAAAAAGGCGCCGCAGCGCCTTCTGGAAACAGATTGTTGGCTCAGCCTTCCAGCCGGGCCAGACGGGCTTCCAGCCCCTGCAACTGCCCCTTGAGGTGCTCGACCTCTTCTTCGAGCGCCGCCAGTCTGTCTGCCGCCGGTGACACAAGGTTGCCAGCGGGCGCCGCGTCGGCCAGCGCCTGCAGATCCACCTCGCCACTGAACAGGTGCGCGTAGCGGGATTCCCGCTTGCCCGGCTCACGGGGCAGCTTGACCACATAGGGCCCCCGCTCGATGAGGGTGGCCAGCACCGCATCCACCTCGGTCACATCGTCAAAGCTGCACAGCCGGTTGGTGCGCGAACGCAGCTCACCCGGGGTCTGCGGGCCACGCAGCAAGAGTTCGCAGATGATGCCGAGCTCCTGGGCCGAGAACTTCAGCTCGCCGAACTCGGTATTGCAGAAACGATGCTGATAGCGGGGCACCCTGGCGTTGAAACCGGCGGTATTGACCACCAGACGGCGGCGGATCAGCTCGTCGATCACGGCGCGAATATCCAGCTCGGCGAGCTCCAGCACAGGTTCCCGGTTGCTCTTCTGGTTGCAGGCATTGACCAGTGCATTGAGCGAGAGAGGGTACTGATCCGGCGTGCAGATCTCTTTCTCAATCAGGCAGCCGATCACGCGGGCCTCTAATGGGCCTAGTACTATCTCCATGTCATACTCCCTTGCCAAACAAGACGTTAAGACGGTTATCTTAGCCAAGGCGCTTGCGCCGTCCAGCAGATAACCCCATTTTTGCGAGCCGATGAAACCCTTGCTGCAACCTTGTACAGCAAAACGGCCTCGGTGCGCGGGCGAGGTGAACGGATGGCCGGGAACCTCTTTGGCAACCAGCCCCCTCCCCCTTCAACGAGGCGGGCACAAGAACCATCACGGCCGCAAAGGCGGCCGTGATGGTAGACAGATTGAAACGGCCCTCACGAAGAGGGCTTGCGCTCCAGGGTCGCGGCCACCTTTCTTGCGGCCGACACGGTGAGCAAAGGCTCACCCGGATAGAGCATCAGGGCGCTTGCCCGCAGGTTGTCGGCCTCCGCCGTGCGCCCCAGGGCATTGAGGGCGATCACCATGTTGGCGTAGATGTTGGCCCTCGGGGTATGGCGCACGAAGGCCTGTCCCCAGTCGAGGTAGGCTTCAAGCTCCGCCTGGTTGTTGGCCTGCAGACCGACCATGAGGCGCACCGCGTTTACGTCGAACTCCACCCGGGTCAGCCAGGCCATGGGGTTGACGATGTCGAGCAGGAGCGCAGGCTGCTTGTAACCGCCCCGCTCATACTTGGTCACCACCCAGGCGGTATGCATGGCGGTCAACATGAAGGGGATGACGATCAGGGGAATGGCGATGGCCATGAAGCGCAGCAGCAACCAGGGGCGGCACAGATGGTCGCGCCAGTTGCCGTGGTCTTGCTCCTCCACCTCCGCATCCATCGCATACAGGAGCAGCAGCAGCGCCCACCACAGGGCGATGGCGTGGTAAAAGGGGTACTCGGTCTGGGTGTGCAGCAAGATGGGGGTCACCAGCGCGAGCAAGGCGGCGCCCTTGACCCAGCCCGCCCGGCTCAAACGCCACAGCAGGGCCCCGCCCATCAGCACCATGCCCAGCATGGGGGCCAGACCCCCTTCCACCGCCCAGTAGAGAAACTCGTTGTGGGGGTGATCCAGGTTGTACTCGATCTGCACCATGGCCGGGTTCAGCGCCTTGTCGGCCATGTAGTGATGGAGAAACACCGACTCGAAGCTGCCATAGCCCCAACCGGTCCAGGGCATCTGGGCAATCAGCTTGGCGGCGTAGGGCCAGTAGATGGAGCGCATGCCGCCGGACTGGTAGATCTCCAGCCCTCGTCTGGCTCCGGCCATCAGGTATTGCGAGGCCAGCCCGAGCAGAATGCCCAGGGCCACCAGCGCGAGCATCCTGCCCAGCCGCCGCTCACGCCCCAGCTGGGCAGACAGCAGCAAGAGAGCCATCACGCCGCCCAGTTGCCCGACCCGCGATTGCAGGACCACCAGCAGCAGGGAAGTGGCCAGGATCACCCCATAGCGCAGCCCCTTGAGCCAGGGGTTGGCATCACCGCGCAGCTCCAGCCAGATGGCCAGTGACAGGCCGGTCGCCATGAAGCTCGCCATCACGTTGGGTTGCTGGAAGATGCCATAGGGGCGGTTGGTCTGGGTGTCGTACCCAATCCAGTTGCCCGGCACCAGCAGGTAATACTGCACCAGGCCGAGCAGCGCCTCGATGGCGACGGCCCCCAGCAGCAGATAGAGCAGCCTGTCTCGCGCCTCGCGGCCGAATCGCCACTGATAGAGGCTTGCCAGAAACAGCAGGCCGGCAAACAGCCCCAGCAGCCGGGGAATGGCATAGTCCTTGAGCTCGAATCCCGGATAGGCCATGGGCAGCAACAACAAGATCCCCCCCAGCCACTGGGCCGTCAGCAGCGGCGAGACCACCAGTCGCTGGCTGAGGGTCACATGCCACAACCCCAGCGCCATCACCAGGCTGGCGAAGATCCAGCCCCAGGCATTGAACGGCAGATAGAGCCCTGCCCCGCCCGGGTTGTGCATGAAAAAATGCATGCCAAGCAACCAGTACAAGACTGATGTTCCCCAAAAAACCTTATGAACCAAACTGCACTCTCTTCCCATTTATGCCTCATCATGCATAAAAAAAGCCGTGACAGTAAAAACACTATCACGGCTCATTAGACTAACGAATCAATACCGAGAAGAGTCTTACAACGGCAGACGTTCAGTCATGTCATACAAGGTATGGCTTCGGCTGAGCATCTGCCCCCCATCTCTTGTCAGAGGAACCCATCCAATTGTTCCCTTGGATGTTGTGGGACGAATCAACATCAAATCGAAGGGAATCGTGATGTAGATACCTTTGGTAAAACTGCCTTCCCCGTACTCTTCGGCCGACACATCCGTCAAGGTCGCGTATGCTCCCATCACAATCCCGGAGTCAAAGCGCTTGGAGAAATCAAACGTGGCCCCCAGGTCACCAGCCAGATAACGCCCGACAGCTACCTTGGCAGTGACATTGTCCATAAAAGGCAACTGCCAATAGCCAGTCAAGTGACCCGTAGCAACGTCGTAATCAGCCATCTTCAGGGTGTTGTTCCAATCACGCTGCTTGACCCAGTTGGTATCCAGACCCAGAGCCCATGACTGACCGAAAGGACGATAAAGCACCTCTCCCCCGACACCGGCGTACATCATTTCCAGATAGCCGCCGTATGCCTGGCCGAACCACTCCTGACCAAGTTGCTCCATATGTGTTAACTGGAGGTTGTTCAGCAGAATATTGGAAGAGTCGACATACTCTCTCACCCAAGTGCGTACTCTCGGTAACGCATCCGTGTCGGCAGGTGGTGTTTTGTAATTAAATTTGTCGTAATTGTTCGCAATATTGAAGAACAACGTACCCTGTAACCAATCCTTATCGGAAAGACGCAGCTCACTGTTGGCATTAATGCCTATCTGATACATATAAAATGATTCAGGACCACCAAAAGATTGCGTCAGGGCCGGGTCAAATGAATAAGAGAACCACTCTGGTTCAGATTGGTAACGGAGCGTTCCCTGAACAGGAGCAGGTACTTTTTGATGCTCTTCTACCACTGCCTCCTGCCCAAGAACCTGGGGCTGGTTCGCCTTTCGCACAGAGTCGAGATCAATCACCGTCTCTTGCAACTGGAAATCTCGCTGGCGCTCAATGACTCTCAACTCTTCGACAGTGTCAGGCAGATGATTAATCGCAACCAGAGCAGTACGATCGATCGCTTCTTGCTGGTCCCTATATTTGTGCTGTTGACCCAGCAAGGTTACAGTGGACTGGTCACTATAAAGTGATGCTGTATTCCAACCAGCATTGCTTTCAAACTGTCCTGCCATGACAGGCCAATCAACGTGTGACGAGTCTATCGGGGCCTTTTCAGCGATATACACAGGGCGAGGCTCATCTAAATGATTCTGACGTAAATCATTAAAGTTGGTCCGAAGAGTAACACCCCACATCAGAGTATTTCCCCTCTGATAACTAAGATGAGTGTCCATGTAATCAAACAGACGATAAACAGCACCTATATTGATAGGAGATGAATGATCAATTTTCCCGGCAAATTCATTACTGTAATCATTGCCATCATATTCCAGCTTCAGGCGAAGTGGCTGCCAAGGTGTCTGGTATTCAACACCCCCAAACAAGGCAGCATTACCGTGGAACATATTTTTTGTTTCAAATTTGCCACCACCGCTGGAATAGCCATTATCTCGTGAACACCAATCATTTTTCCACTCGCAAAAAGGATTGGTAATGTTCCCGCTCTCCCCCATATTTCCCCAGCCCATACCAAGGGTGAAATCAAACGGGCCAACACGCTTGCTGCCGACAATGTACTCACTGTCAAACAGCCCCGTCCCCATCAGGTCACGAAAACCCAGAGAGAGATTCGGGATCCAGGTAGACTCTTCCAGCAACCTGACTTTGACATCCATGCCCTTGTCTTTGTAAGTCTGGTCACCACTGAAGTCGGGATTCGCGTTATAAAGGCGAGTTCTTACGTCGGTATAACGCAAAGTGGCTTCAAGCCAGTCGAACGGCTGCACTGACATAGACCAGCGACGGTACTGATCATCATCAACATAATTGGCACTGAATTCACCCGTCTTGGCCATTCTGGCGGTTGGCATTTGCAGCAAGCCAACGCCGCCGAAGTCACTTTGTGATGGACCCAACGGCTCAAAAATGTCGGCATCAGCGTGTGTTGCAAAGGATACCAGCAGGGCAATCAGTGAGAGTCTTGGATAGGTCATTTGGGCATCCGATTCGCTAACAACGTCAACATGCGTGTATTCAAGTCTGTATATTGCTCAGGCAGCACACTCGGAGCAAAACCGACAAACAGAGTGGCGCCAGGCATGGCTTCAACATGGCGTTCATTCCAGATGGCAACGGGGATCCACTCAGATTTGCCACTGGGGGAAATCAGATACGCGCCGGTGTCATCACTTCCGGACAAGCGATCCAGCTTTTTCCAGTACTCTCTCAGCCCTGCCGCAGGCAAAACCGGGGCCTCGCCAGGGCGACCAATCAAGCCGGCCAGATAGATTTGCGAACGGCGAGGGGCAAGATACAGCTGATAATCCCCCTGCAATACGGGGTTGGCACCTGAGGGCGCCAGGCTGATATCCGGATCCACAGGCAATTCGAAACGCCCTGTCAAATGCAACTGCTGCAACTGTTGATTCAACTGTAAAGCGGCATGGGCGAGTTCAGCTTCATCATGCTGCTGCCAGTACGTTGCCAGCAAGCTGAGATCCTTCAGCACGGCTTGCTGTTGATACTCAATGTCTTTTTGGCGCGCAGGAGTAGAAATATGAGCGACAGGCCAATAATTATCGTACTGAGAGACTGCCGAGTTTAACAACGCGTCACTCAACAGCATGGACTGGGGATGAGTCATTGTTGCTGTAGGTTGACCTTGCCACCAAACAGATACGGACACATCTGCCATAACAGGGGCAGCCCCCAAGGTTGCGAGCAATAAGCTATATATTATTTTCATGATGAATAGGGCTTAAGGAATGTCATTTCGATCATTGGCAAGGAAGGGCCTAATTGCTGCTGGAATTTACGAACTTGACCTGTCTGCTCATCGATCCAGAAATGATTCAGCCATCGATCTTCATTCGGGGCGGTAACGACATGCTCTTCTACAATCGTCGTTTTATAGGGGCGGTCCATAATATTCAGAACCTCATTCCCCATCTGCGTGTAATGCATACTCAAGGGATAGCCACTGGTGTATTTTTTCGACCACTCAGCGACACTATACCACACCATCGAGGGTGTCTTGTCTAACCGGGAAATCTTCAGCGGATCCTTATCCAGACTCCCCAGATAGCGCAAATCATTTGGCAAACCCACTGTTTTAATCAAGCGCCCATGCTGAGTCACAAACATCACACCATCGGCACTCATCCATGACATGCGCGGACCATTGACATATGCCAGTACAACCAACGCCTGGGGAAGATCGCCCACCTTGATATAGGCACTCGCATAGGGTAGCGCTCTCAGCTCGGATGAGGTCAGTACAATATCATCAGGCTTGTTGAACACATAACCCAGAGTCTCGATCGTCTGATGGGTCGAGGTGCTGCAGCCAGCCAATAACAATGTGGCTGACCATGCCAATAATCGGGAGGGGAAATAAGATAAATACTGTGCCACGCGCAATACACCATCCATGAGGGATAAGAAGAAAACAAGGCTGCTCAAACAGAGCAGCCTTGTTGAATATTATCGGGTTGAGGTGGTAGTGCTGGTGTTGTTGTTGCGGTTGTTGGATTCAGATACCGCAACCACAGTTACCAGCGCAGCAGCAGCACCCACTGCAATAGTGGTACCAGCCACACCCGCAGCAGCGCCGCTCGCACCCGCACCTGCAGCACCGCCAGCTTCTTCGACAGCCATGGCATTAGCAGAGACAGCCAGCAGGGCGGCCAAAACAAACGCAGTCTTCTTCATGTTATCTTCCTTTTTGTTGACACAGCTAAAACATAATACTGAGAAGGTTAACGCTCTCAGTCTTATCTAGTATTACTCAAAGGAGGCATCAATTGAACCTTCAATTTCGCCTCCCTGAATATTACCAATCCCTTATCGATTATCTGCAGCCGGATCAGGCTTTGGTTTTATCACTATAGCTATATTGATAATATCCGTAATTACCGTAATAACTGCTGGCTTTCTTTTCTACCGCGTTGAGCAGAATACCCTTGATGGCCACGCCATTTTGCTCGAAGCGACGAATCGCCACTTCCACCTCTTTCACAGCCGTCTTGGCAAAACGAGCCACCAGCAAAGACGCCCCGACATGCTGGCCGACGATGGCCGCATCCGTGACCGCCAGGATCGGCGGGGAGTCGACAATGACAAAGTCGTAATGTTCGGCGGCCCAATCCAGCAGCGCTTTGAAGCGAGGATGCATCAGCAATTCTGAGGGGTTAGGTGGCACTGCACCACGACAGACAAAATCGAGCCCGTCAAAGCCAGTCTTGCTGATCACCTGCATCATCTCGCTTTGACCCGCCAGATAGGCGCTCAAGCCAGCCCCCATCTCTTGCCCCATGACTTTCTGCATATAGCCCTTGCGCAAGTCCGCATCGATGACCAGTACCTTCTTGCCCCCCATGGCCAAGGTGGCAGCAAAGTTGGTCGATACGAAGGTTTTACCGAGACCAGGACCAGGGCCCGAGATCATGACGATGTTGTTTTTGGCCTCCATCATGGCGAAATGCAGGCTGGTACGCAGACTGCGCAGCGACTCCAGCGCCAGGTCGGCCGGATTACGGGCGGCCAGCAAGGCTTCATTGAGAGCCATCGCTTTTCGACCTTTCTTCTTCTGCTGCTGCTCTATCTTGGCCTGATCTTCGGAATAGGGAATCGTGGCGTAGACGGACAGCCCCATCTCTTCCAACTGTTCGGGGCTCTCGACACCCCGGTGGAATGCAGCGCGCACCAGGATAAGGCCCACTGACAACATGCCTCCAAGCAGCGTCGCCAGCACCACGATCAGCGGCTTCTTCGGCTTGACTGCCCGGGTTTCAACTGCGGCATCATCGATGATACGCACATTGCCGATGGTCCCCGCCTTCATGATATTGAGCTCTTGCTGCTTGTTGAGCAGTTGGACGAAGATCTCCTGGCCCACTTGCACATCACGGGTCAATCGCAAGATGTCCTGCTGGGTTTTCGGCAAGCGCTTGATCGACTTGTTGATGTTGTTCTTGGTGTTGATCAGAGTCTGACGCTTCTCCATCAAGGCGATATAGGCCGGATGCTGACGGGTATAGAGCTGTTGCAGCTCGGCTTCACGGAAGGTCAACTCATTGAGCTGTTTCTCAATCCCGACCATGGTGTCCAGTGCCGCTTTCGCTTCGAGCGACAGATCAACCGACTCGTTCTGTTGACGATACGTATTGAGCAGCTCTTCCGAACGGTTCAAGTCATCTTTGACCTGGGGCAGATGGGTCTGCAGGAAATCCAGGCTCTTCTGGGCTTCTTCGGTCTTGCGCAGCACGTTCTGCTGGAGATAGTTCTGGCTGATGTTATCGAGCACAGCACGAATGCGCCCCTTGTCTTCCCCTTCCAGCGCCAGGGAGATGATCCCGGTATTCTTGCCCTTCTCGCTGACCTGAAGATCCCGCTGCAGCTCGCCAATCACATCCAGCAACGGCTGCTTGACCAGGGTAAATTCCTGGCCATCTTGTGCGGCAACGTCTGCGACGAGCAGGGTCACATCCTCTTTTTCCAGCAGCTTGCCCACCTGCCCTTCGAGCACCCGACCTTCCACCTCCAGGGTAAAACGGTTTTCTCCGGTCAAGGTCAAGGTCAAGGGGGTGCCAATCAGCTCGGGTGCCACCTCAAAACGACTAATCGCCATCTTGGGATAGGGCTGGCCCATCAAACGAGACACACCACGCCCAACCAGCGGGAAGAAATCGGGGGTCACCACGGTATCAAGATGGAGCTCTTGCACTGTGCGGCCAAGCACCATGCGCGAGGTCAAGAGTTCTATCTCGGCGGCGGCATCAGCCTGTTCGCCACCCAGCACATCGGCCATGTCACCGAGAAGAGCGGTGCCGCTGGCCTTTTTTTCCACTTGCAGCAGGGCATTGGCCTTGAAGACTGGTGTCGCCAGCAAGGCGTAAGCAACACCCATCATCATAAAGAAGCCGGTGATACACACAATCCACCAACGGCCATCGATCAGGTAGCCCAGAAGGCGCCCCAGATCGATCTCATCGTTCTCCACCGCGGCACTGTTTTGCCGGGACGAAACAGAAGAAGTCGTCATTACACAGAGTCCATTTTTATTGTCAGATAAACCCGAACACAGGCACAGGCTGTGGTTACAGTTTTTTTACCCAGGCATCGGCCCCACGCACCAGCAACTGGTAAACGTGCTCGTAGGCTTCCCGGCTGAGGCGATAGGGATCTGGCACCTCGCACTCACCCACCCAATGGCCAAAGAGCATGGTCTTGCCGCGGGCGCCAGGATCAATGGCGGTCACGGCGGAAATATGCCCTTTCTCCATGACAAGGATGAGATCGGCCTCCTGACACAACGCGCGGTTAAGCTGTCGCGCAACATGTCCCTCCAGAGAAACCCCATGTTGCAGGGCTACGTCGCTAGCGACCTGATCGGCAGGCTTGTCGACCAGGGCGCTCACTCCGGCAGAACGGATATCACGGCCGGGCAAACGCTCCCGCAGCAGACGCTCACCTGTCGGGGAACGACATATATTGCCCACACACACGACGAGAATTTTCTCAAACATATTACTGTCACTCTTTCATCTTCAACCCGATGCCAAGGGCCCCGAGTCAATATCCATTGACTGTTACCAGTTGCGAACCCGCAACATACCTTCCGTCAACTCGTTAAAGCCAGTGATGGAGGGAACCAGTTGACTCAACACGCGGTTCCAGCGCGTCACAGGTGCGGTAGTCACATACACAACGTCATAGGGTTGCAACGCAAACTCCGTCCCCATCACCAGCGCAGTGGCGTCACTCAAATCAAGTTGATAGATGGCGGCTTTCTGCTGTGACTTGCCTGCCGGGCGCAATACGAAGATGCCGGTCGCATTGGCGGCATTCTGGTTAAGGCCCTCGGCACTGCTTAGCGCTTCTGTCAGGCTCATCCCCTCACGACCAATGGTCAGGGTCGATGCCTTGTTGACCTCACCCATCACAAAAACTTTCTGGGCATCGTTGCGCGGCACGTAGAGCATGTCGCCGTCACGCATCAGCTGATTGTGAGAGAGATCCCCATACTGAAGCAGGTCCTGCATGGAGAGCGGGAACTCCTTGCCCTGGCGGGTCAACACCACATGGTGCCAATCTGCGGTCGGGGTCAGCCCGCCAGCCAGATTGAAGGCATCGAGCAGGGTCATCGGCACATTGGTGATGGGCTGGGCGCCCGGCTTGGTCACCTCACCGGAGATATAAACCTTCTGGGAGCGGAAAGCAGCAATGCTCACATCCACCTGCGGGCTCTCGATAAACTGGGCCAGGCGCTTGGCGATATCGGTACGGATCTCTGCCACAGTTTTCCCCACCACGGCCACCTTGCCGATATAGGGGTAGAAGATGGTGCCATCGGCGTGGACCCAGTTGCCCGCTTCGCTGGCACTGCGGTAAGAACCAGCCGGGATGGTCAACTCGGGGTGATCCCATACAGTGACATTGAGGATGTCGCCCACACCAATCCGGTACTCGTAACGGCTGATCTCGCTATTGAGCTCGGGGTTGGCCTTGCCCACCACCGGCGCCTTGCGCATCTGGCTGATCAACGCCGGTGTGACCGGATAGACATCTGCCAGCTGATCAACATCAACGGAACCTGTAGCCACCTCGGTTTTGCCACTGGTGGAAAGATTGGTACCGGGCACCACAGTGCACGCACTGAGCAGGGCCACGGCCGACAACAGAGGAATGAGCTGAATCCTTTTCACTACCACACCTTATTAAGCTTGCCATCAAGAACTGAACGGAAAAATCGCCGTATGATAGCGGAAATTACAGAAAATACTGAGATAAATTCCCAAGGAATCACTTATTTCCTCAAGAAACTACGGTATACAGACTTACGAAGATTGCCAGGCAATAGCCTTACTGGGACTCGCACAAGAAGATTTTTACAAAGTTGTAACTCACTTATAAACCCAGATTTATAAAAACCCATCTGTGCAGAAACTTCTGAACAAACGTATTTGAAACCACCACGCCGAATTTCCATTCCATTACCGGTTCTGGCATAAACAAGCACCTCGGGTATATTGGCAGTAATAGCGCCATTATTTATCATTCTCGCCCACAATGCGTAATCCTCATACAAATAGTTATCTTGATAACTACCTGACTCTAGAACATACGATTTTTTATACATTACAGACATATGGTTGAACGGATTTCTCTGTTTAGCATATGCGCATATTTCAGTGTGTGATGTAGGAACTTTTCTTAGTGCATGTGTCTGTGCAGGTTCATGATCGAATTCAGACACCCAAGAGCCCAATAAACAAACATCAGGGTGATTGGAAATATATTTAATTTGTTTTTCAAATCTATCCGTTGCACAGATATCATCACTATCAAAACGAGCAATCCAATCATAGGAGCAATACTCTATACCATGAGAGAGCGCGCGTCCTAAGCCACAATTAGAACTAAGCCGAACATCTTTAATATTAAGATTTTTTTTAAACTCAAAGATTTCATTGTCTAGTTCAACACCAATTGGACCATCTACAACAAGTACCACTTCATCAGGGACAAATGTGGACTTACATAAACTATTTAGCGCCTCACGAAAATGCATTGGATTGTCATTTTTATAAACAGACATTAAAACAGAAAATTTCATAACGTAACCCACTATCTATTTCGCCCTGAAAAAACTAGACGCAACATGAAATGTCACTTTTCTCGCAATAAATATATCAGCCATATCTTTAATACTATTTAAGTCAGCAATAGAAAGATACCTAGGACTACTACTCCCATAAGGAAAGTCAATAAATCTCAAATTAATCCCCCTATACTCCAAGGGATCTACGCAGGATTTGAATAACATCTGAAAATAATGTTCATCAGCACATGATGTATATTTATATCGTCTCAGATACTCTTTGTCCATAACACTATAAAATAAATCCATATGCTGTCTACTAATAGTAAACCATTGACTGCCGATATGAATTTCATCTTCATCAAAGTTAGAGCGCTTGACGCCAAGCAATGATTGAACTTTTATAAAAACTGAGGATAGCGCTCGAACAAAAAACTTTTGTGAAAAACGAGACTCTCGCCAAAAATTAAATTTGTTAATGCGCCAAAAATATTTTTCCCTATCATCTCTAAATTCAATAAATGATAACCCTGAATACTTTGTAAGATAAGATTTAAAACTCTCAACATTGAGTACAATATCTTCACCACTTAATAAACAACAATAGTCAAAACATATATTATTAACATAAACAAAATCAATCATTTTCAAAGTAGCTTGAACTTGAGAAAAACCAGACCAAGATACAGAGATAGGGTTATCAATAATAAAAACCTGAATACTATTATAATAGTGTGACCTAAGCAAAAAATTTAATTTTCTATTTTTCCCATCAACATGTATGACAACCTTATCAGATTCGGATAATTTAAGTGAATCAACGAGAAATATTACTTGTTCGAGATTTTTATGACACTGGATAAAATAGACAATATTCACAATTTGTTACCATTATAAATTTCAACATCTTCTGCACTGGGTAATGAGAATCGATCTATGTAGCCAACTTCCTCTAATAACTCCACCATATAATACCCCGGATAGACATTGAGAATAGGGAATCTATAATAGTATCCAGGCAACATCAGCTTATAAAGCGCGAATAAAATTGCAATTATTGTAAAGCCAGTGACTTGAATTTTCTTCGAAAAAAGATTAAAAAAACTATAATAATAATACCCATATAGAATGAATACAATCGGCATCAATACTCTAGATGGGACTCCAGGAAGGGCTGATAATATGAGCATAGACATACAAAATAAAAATACTGATGGACCATACTCCCATCTAATCCCCCTACATCTCAATATAGGATCAAGAACACATAGTGGTAATATATAAATTATTTGTTTGACTGATTTAACCAATTCATTTTTGATAAGATCATTTTCGTTAAGAAAGTATAAAACATACCCTATTTTATCAGTATTTATCAATGCATTAATCGCAGACAATACATTATATGAAAAGAATGTGAATATAAATAAAACACTACATGCAATCAGAGCCTTTTTATAAGTTCTGACTTTTAAAACAAACTTTGTTACAAAATATACAATAGGAGATGTCAAATGAAAAATGCAGCCAATGATTAACCAGAAGAATTTTTTCCGTGGTTCAAAAATAGCAAATATTACAAAAAATGATGCGATAGCTTGTCTCTCTATCGTGAGCATTGCAGTAAATTTAATGAAAAGCAAGATCCACAATAACAATGCTAGCTTACTATACAGGTCATACAATGGAGAAATCGATATAAGATATATAAGAAGTGCCATAAAAATGGCAATATATATTGCCTGTATTAAATATGGCATTGGCTGATCAACAACTATCGATAGAACATAATTAACTACTGGCAGACCAATCTCTATGCCACCACCAAACACAAATAAGGCTTCATAATTCCCGTGTAACAAATCTAAATAATTACTATAATATGTTGTAAAATCATCCTCTCTGATAAGGAATTTCTGAACACTAACTTCATTTACTATGTGTGACAGAACCAATATTACAAAAAACAAAGAAAACATGATTTTACTTCGTTCTTCTCTGTTGTTAACGATCAAAATCAACATGATAGAAGATAATACGTACGACAATAGAGGAAACAGCAGTAATGACAACAATACAAAAAAAAGCATCATCAAGATAAATTTATTAGCGTTTATGTTCAACCCCTCCCCTCCCAAGCAATATAACGAGAGCAACAACTTATAATTACTGCATTTGCATTTCACAAATATGATGAAAAAGTTCTACCTGCCTAAAAATTACAGCACCAAACTCGTCATTTAACTCCCCTAAATCCAAAACAAAATTACTCACCGATTTGTTATGAACATAATGGTATTGGGTTGAGTTTGCGATTCCATATAAATTTATCGTATACCCTTTAGCTATAAAACCACTCACACACTCTTCAGCAATGACATTAGCTTTTAAATCAACCCCCTCCACTTCCCCCCAATTAAAACTATCTCTAGGATGTGGAATCACGACATCCTCATTGCCAAGCGAACTCAGAAAAGAAAATCTAACTTTCTCTGGAGACTTATATATCTCATCAAAATGTGGACATAAATATATATTCACATATTTTTTATCTGACAAACAATTAATATGATTACTTTCAGAATAACCAAGATAAATCTGTTCAACATTTCTTATAATGTTTGGCAAATGATTAGTAGAGTAATGGCATTGAATTCTATCTTTTATATCATCAATATCTTTTATTCTATTACCCATAAGGAAATATTTTATTTTCACTCTTAATGATAACGATTTATAGACGTAGAAGATAGAATTGTCTACATAATTTGCCGTGCCATCATCAAAGGAATAAAAATTATCAAAGTTAAATTTTGATATTATCGTATGAATGAATGGGTCATCAATACTAGAAAAAAATATATTATAACTTTTCCTTTTAATTTTCATGCATTTTTTTAAAAATGCAACCATCTTAAGTTGACTGAGAAATCTAGATATAAAACCATCACCACTTACTATATAATAATTGTCAATATATTTAGTTAGAATTGTACGTTCTCTATCTGAACATCCTTCAGAAAGATAAACAAAAACAACGTCCTTTATACCTTTACGCTCAATTATGACACTAGCAAAATACACTTGAAATATTGTTCTACAAATAAATAAGTTCATATAGTCACTTATAATTTAATTGAGATCTATTTTAGCATTATAGGGGTAAGCCATGAGAAACCACACACTCGCAAAGCAAGCAACCAAGTTGCAATAAAGCGTATACACATAGAAAATGCAAATGCTATTGATACACCAACGAGGCCATAAAACTCCATAGCATATACCATAAGCATAATATTTAATATGCCACATGTTATAGTAACCAGCGACAATAGTCCTGTACGTTTTTTATAAAAAAGATAATTTGTTACCATTAAATACATTCCTGTAAACGCTTGCCCCAAACAGAGCCAACCAATTAGACCTGTTGCTTCAAGGTATTCATCACCGACAATAAACTTGACGACATATGGCCCCACCCAAAAAGAAAGTATACCTAGAAAAAAAACCACAATGAAATATAAATAAGTGAATCGCACGAGATTATTCAGCTTTGTAATATGATTCTCAGCTAAAGTCCTAAATAACCAAGGAACAAATGCTTTATTGATAGCATCAAATACAACTATCATGCCAAGGCTTAACTGAACCCCAACCATATAAATGCCTGCGGCAGCAACCCCTAACTTATCACTAATCAAGACTCTGTCTATGGAACTTAATAAAAATATTCCTATTACATGTGGAATCAATGGAACACCAAACATTAATGCATCTTTAATATAATCAAGTCTCACTTTCGTTAAAGATAATAAACCTTCTCTATACAGGGCACTAACACTAATTACTACATAAAGCACGCCTGTTATACTCATTGCATTAATTCGACTAACAGCGCCCTGCTTGAATGAAAATAGCAGTAGTAGTGTCACAAAAAATAGAAAAATGCTCTGACTTACTTGTAATAAACCATACTTAAATGCTTCCTCACGAATCTGCCACTGACCTAGCCTTAGCTGGATAATGAACGTACAGCTAGAAACAAAAATTGCCCACAATAACCAATCATGAGGAATATGCAACAATTTACTTAACAGTGAATGCATCATCAAAAAAACAATAAATAAAGCGCCACTACTAATAAATAGTATATGGAAACAAGCGCCATTATATTCACTCACACTCTGACTTGTATTTTTATCATAAAAGAAACGATTAGCAGAACCAACTGAATTTAGGCCAGTCAACGCTAGTAAACCACTAACTAACGTTTGAAACATAGCAATCTTACCATATTCATCGGGTGATAAATTATTAGTGAGAATGGGTAGTAATAAAAACGGAACAATTGCATTCAAGATATTTGACAACAAATATACCGAGGATCTTTTCAACAAGCTCATAGGAATAACCAATATAGACCATCAGGTAAAGTCATAAAAATCTTTATATCCAGAACTAGAGTTCAATAAAAAATTCTTTATCAAATACATAGCTGTATTACATACAGACTTCTTATAATATGGATTGCTCGCCAGTCTGATTTTGTTAAGAAAATCACTATTTTGACTCATGAGAATTGATTTTGAAATATCATCAACTGTACAAGCACAATCAATAACTGAGGTGCCACGTACACGTCCCTTTTGCCTATCCCCAATATTAATAGTAGGAACATGCAACGAAGGAACTTCTATAAGTCCGGAAGATGAGTTTCCTAGCAAACCAATACTATTTTTTATTAACGCCAAGTATTCTTCTGGCTTTACAGAAGTAATAAATCTAGCAGAGTTTTTCTCACAAAAGGATGTTATCCTTCTCGTTATTTCATAGGAACCCGTATCAGAGTTAGAACCTATGAAGAAAAACTCATACTTATCAGTAAACAAATTCAATGCATTAAGCAAATGTTCAACTTGTATCGTAACTGAAACAGTAGACAGCGTTTCAGGATGAAAGACGACCATAAAGTATGGTTTTTCAAACAGACCAAAACGTTTTTCAAGGATCTGTCTTGATGGCAATTCCATTAATAGAGCATTTTCAGCCCCCAGAGCACCAATATTAAAGACTGAATCAGGATGCTCCCCCATCTGGATTATTCTATTACGGTACTCATCAGTCGATGCCAAGTGAAGCCGACTCATCTTTGTTATAGCATGACGAATAAACTCATCATAATTACCTAATGTCTTTTCCCCACCATGTAAATGAATAATTGGTAAATTATGCATTGCAGCAGCTATAGCAACAGATAGAATTTCATATCTATCACCTAATATCATCACAGCATCAAATTTATGATTTTGAAAGTAATCACCAAACGCCATTTGGCATAAAGCCATAGATCTCAATACACTAGCATTACAATCATTTTTTATGTCAATATCAATCAACTTGTCAATTACAAAACCATCATTCTCGATGACTTTATAAGTCAATCCATATTTAGAATCACAATGCATTCCTGTGGCTACAATCGATAACTCGATATCAGGGTCTACTTGTAAGCTCTTCAGTAATCGCTTCATTATTCCATATTCAGCGCGAGAACCGGTTACATATAGTATTTTTTTTTTCATTACAGAACCTCTAAAATGTCTTGCTCAAGCTGCTGATAACCCGATGCGGAAAAATGTAAGCCATCGTTAGTGAAATAATCATACAGGTTGCCAAATTCATCATAAAAAGACTTTGATAAGGGCACCCAAGTAACGAACTTAAACTTTTCGCTGTTCTTCATCAAAGTTATATTCAAATCATTGATGATTGAGTTATTCCTTTCAATCCTGCCACGAACAGGTGGTATTGACAGAAAATATATTCTTGCCTCTGAATTAACACTATGTATCAGCTCAATAATTTTATCTGTCCATGTGATTGTATACTCGGGTGACCACTCATCAAGGACAATATCATTTGTACCAGCAAAAAGTAATACAACATTACCAACTTTGACATTTGAAATATTATCAAATAAGAAATGAAAGCAATCTTTGCTATTGATGCCCGCAATTCCCAAGTTATTGATTTCACGGCCACCTAGAGATTTTACATTCCAGTAATCAAAAATAGAATGCCCGATTAATGTTATAGGAGAACAATAATGGAGCTGATGCCTTTTTTCATTTATACGTCGACTAACTAGTTCATTTAACGACTCAGCTTTATTAATTTGCGATTGAATTGCAATTGCCAAATCAAAATCAACTCGTTCATCTATATCTACCGAGTCTCTTTTATTCATTATATAAGCTATGCTGTCTTTTCCAAAAAAGTGCTTCTTTTTAAAATACGCAGTAACCTTACCAATAAAAATAGCTCCGTTAGGAGTGTACTCCTTACTATCTTGACGGCGATAATTGCTAAAATCTAAATCAAAGTTTTTTAGTGTCAAATCAGAATCGATTGGCTTAATTAAATCCGAACTTTTATTACTTTCCGTTACCGACACTAAAAAATTAGCATCACTTGATTGCTCAAACTGATTAACCGCATCTCTAATATGTATAAAACTTCGAAATGGGGAAGTCGGTTGTAATAGCATAAAGTAATCAATAGCATTTACATCACAGCAATGTGTAAGCACATCCTTTATCACCATATATGATGTGGCTGTATCAGATGCAATCTCTGAATTTCTTATATGAACTTCAGCACCGTAGCGTTCGGCAATAGCTTTATATTCCAGAGAGTCAGTGGATACAATGACTCTCGCAAAAATGCCTGATTTTAACGCGGCTTCTATTGTATATGCGATTAAAGGTTTATCTAACAACATTAAGATGTTTTTATTAGGCAATCCCTTAGAGCCAGAACGCGCAGGAATAATGGCTATTTTATTGAGAGTCAATTAATTACACCTCTTGATTGATGAATCTTGAATCTTGAATTAACTCATCTTCGCTAAAGTCTCGTTCAGCAGTTTTACCTAGAAGGTCATACCAAGACATAGGACTAATGCCATTACCAGGTCTTTTTGTTGTGATATTATCAATAGTAAAAATATCACCCGTCTTTATTTCACACTTAGCTACGATTGATTTTCGAGCGACAATTTTATTTTTTCTTTCTGAATTTGTAACTAATTTCTCAAAACTACCCAAAGCTTTCTCAACAGCACGAATCCCTTCACATAGCAATTTCAGCTCGCTTGGAGTAACTGAGGCTTTATGGTCTGGCCCTTCAAAGTTTTTATCTAGGGTAAAGTGCTTTTCAATAAATGTAATGCCATAAGGAACCGATGCAATTCCGGCAAAATATCCGGGAGAGTGATCTGAAAAACCAATTTTATATTCACCGAAGGTTTTTTTGAATCCAGCAATAGAATTCAAATTAACATCTTCAAATGGTGTTGGATACTCCGTGTTACAATGTAATATTGTGATCTGTTCTGGAGCCACTCCATTTTTGGCCAATACACTAAGTGCAACTTTAATTTCATCTACAGTTGCCATACCAGTAGACAATATTATCTCTTTATTAGCAATTTGCAATTTAGCAATTTTTTCGAGATAAGGAAGATTTAATAATTCACCTGATGGGATCTTCCACATTCTTTGATTTCTTGAGGCAAGAAAATCAATAGAATCAAAATCAAATGGTGTTGAAAATACATCCAGGCCTAATGATAAAGCATATTCCTCTAGCTTAATAAACTCGTTATATGGCAACTCTAACTTACGAGTCATTTCAAGTTGAGACTCGCTATTACCTGTAACCTTGATTTGATATTCTGCTTTAGGTGCAAACTTTGAGATCAATTGATCAGCTTTGAATGTCTGAAATTTTACTGCATTGACACCTGCATTTTTAGCTTCATCAACCATTTTTTTGGCCAAATCAAAATTACCATTATGATTACAGCCAATTTCGGCAACAATATAGATTTCGTTCATTAAATGATTTCTCTCAATAAGCGGGTTGGTGAACCAGCGACAACAACTTTATCTTTAATATTTCGAATAACAACAGAGCCTGAACCAATTATACTATGTGAACCAATCGATATTTGCCCATTAACAACTGTACAACTACCAACAAAAGTCTGCTCGCCTACACATACATCTCCATTCAAGACTACATTTGTTGAAATATTGGAGCAGCAACCAATGTGATTGCCATGTTCAATGAGAGATCTCGTATTGACAACAACGCCATCTTGTAGCTTCGAATCTCGATTAACAATGCACATTTTACCTATGTAAATTCCACAACCTAGAGAAACATGTTGCGAAATCATAGCTGTTGGATCTATAACATTAATTAGCCGTAGACCTTTGTTACGTAACAAGCATAAGAATGAATATCTTATTTGTGGTTCCCCAACACCAATAAAGTATACATATTGATGTGGGTTATCAACATGCTCGAGATCATTGGCGATAATTGGATATCCTTGATGTGTTCCATTTTTAAAAGTATCAATGAAACCAACCAACTCGAACTGACTATAATCGACGCTATCAATTATCGATTTAGCAAAGCCACCAGCACCAATAACAATCAATTTTTCCATATAACATTCAACATTTTTTGTTTGAATTTCAACTCTATGGCTAGAAGGCTATCGCCCCATCCCAAACAGCACAGTCTTGACTGTCAGCAGCAAGATCTTGATATCCAACATCAGGCTTTGATGCTTGATATAGAAGATATCGTATTTATGCTTCCACACGGCATCTTCAATAGATGCCCCGTAAGGGTAGCTGACCTGGGCTAGGCCGGTAATGCCGGGCTTGACCGCATGACGGAAGCGATAGTACGGAATAACGGCTTCCAGCTCTTTGATAAATACTTCCCGCTCGGGTCTTGGGCCAACCAGAGACATTTCCCCTTTAAAGACGTTGATCAATTGCGGTAGTTCATCAATACGGGTCTTGCGAATGAAACGGCCAACACGAGTGACTCGGGCGTCGTTCTTGCTTGCCCATTGAGCACCATTTTTTTCGGCATCGTTTCGCATAGAGCGGAACTTGATTACGTCGAATTCCTGGTTGAACAGGCCAACCCGGGCTTGACGATAAAAGATGGGACCAGGTGATTCCAATTTGATGGCCAGCGCAGCAAGCAAGCCAATGGGAATGGCAACCAGACTGAGCGCAATGGCAGAGACCAGATCCAGCGCACGCTTGACAATGCGATTGGATGGACGGGAGAGGATGGAGAAAGATTTCATGTGCAGGAAGTAGCCGCTGTGCAGCAACTCCACTTCAGTGCGGCCGAAGCGACGGTCCAGATAACTGACCAGCGGTTCAACGTAGGCGCCATACTTGGTGGCCAACACCAGCATTGCGGCCAGTTCATCGGGAAGGTCACCACTCTTGTAATGCACAAGGGTTTTGCCTTTTAGCTGGGACATGTCCGTCACATTGAAATGCAACGTGAACGGATAATCGGCTAGCACTCGCTCAATAAGAGCCTTGTCACTATCACTACAATACACATAAAGCTCATCACTTTTCATGTGAACTCGCTTCAGCTCACGTATGAGATGACCAATATCTTGTGAATGAATCTTCTCTGTCAATTTTTCATTCGCTGCGTTCCATAATGCAGCACTGCTGTTGATTTTATTATCCATTTCCCTTTACTCTTTAATTTTAATATTCCGAAAGGCAAATATTTTAATTATTGTGTATGCCTTCCATGCAACCTCATGCAACCTCATGAGCAGTTATTTCGTTATTGCACGTGATCTAAGTATCTGAATGATAATAATGTATTGCAAAAACACATTTTTTGTGCCTTCATTCAAATATATGTGTCAAACATGTGCCTAATCTAAAGCGGCTCTGACAATCTACTGCTCAAGTACCAGACTAGTCGGCTATAAAAACAATATTGTCATTAAATGATGACGTAGAGCATTGAATAAAGTAAGCTACCGCCCCTGAGTTACAGCTCCCAGTACGCTCGCAGTCGATATATTGTTTAGTTTGCCAAAGATTTATGACCGTTCTGATCCTGCACACCTTTGCAAACAAGACAGCGAGACGCTCGTTATGCTTACTTTATGGTTATAACCATGATCATGTTGAGCCTATTAAGCGCAAGAAGATACAAGATTAATTTTGAATCGGCGGGGCGATTTTACCTATGCTTTGCTCAAAAGGGTAGTCAATCTGGTCTAATCAGTTTTTGATCGCTCAAAAAACAACCAGACATTAAATTGAAAAGATGTCTGATGAGGCGCGTAATAATAGAAAATCATTGATTTTCAATATAAAAATCGATGTTGTGTGTAGGAAGTGGAACCACATTGTCTGTTGGCAGATCACGTTGTTTAGCAAGCCACACCAGGTCACAGATACCGTCTGTTGGTTCGAACGCAGCAGGGGCGTGCATCAGAATGTCGCGTACTTTCTGTTGATCAAAGTGGTGACAGGCGTCATCCAGCGAGGCCAGCAAGGGACGCAGCCTTGACCAGGGGAGCCAGCATTCTTGCGCCACCATGATCCTGGGATGTTCTGTACCTCTAGCATCATCCCCAATCAACAATTCTTCATAGAGTTTTTCACCTGGCCGCAACCCCGTCACCTCAATAGCAATGTCGCCATCGGGCCGAAGTTCATCGCGAAGCGTCAGGCCGCTAAGACGGATCATACGTTTTGCAAGCTCCATAATCCGGACTGGCTGCCCCATATCGAGCACAAAAACATCGCCCCCCTCCCCCATCGCGCCCGCCTGGATAACCAACTGGGCAGCCTCCGGTATTGTCATGAAGTAGCGAATGATATCAGGATGAGTCAGAGTAATAGGCCCACCTTTGTCTATCTGTTGTCTGAACAATGGCACCACTGAGCCTGAAGATCCGAGCACATTACCAAAGCGCACCATACAAAAACGGGTTTTGTGCTTTTCACGGGTCAAGGCTTGCAGGATGAGCTCGGCCAAGCGCTTGCTGGCCCCCATGGTGTTGGTTGGGCGTACCGCTTTGTCAGTGGATATCAGTACAAAGGTTTCAACTTCCGCTTCAATGGCTGCTTGAGCAGCATAAAGAGTGCCAAATACATTATTGCGCACCCCTTCTATGATATTGAACTCGACCAAGGGCACATGCTTGTAAGCGGCAGTATGGTAGATAGTCTGGATCCGAAAGCTCTGCATCACCGTCTTGAGGCGGTGCTGACGCTGCACCGAGCCCAGTAACGGAGCCAGCTCTGTTTCAATTCCCTCACGTTCGCACTGTTCACGCAGGTTTTTGTGCAAGACATAGAGGGCGTATTCAGACAGTTCGAACAGAACCAAGGTGGATGGCCGGCACCGCAAGATCTGGCGACAGAGCTCCGATCCAATAGAGCCCCCAGCCCCCGTCACCATGACCGCTTTGCCTGTGATGTTGGCTTCCATCAATGTCGTCACCGGCTCTACCGGGTCTCTACCCAACAGATCGTCGATGGAGACTTCATTAAGCTGATCAATACGGGCAGAGCCATTGACCAGATCGGCCATACCCGGGATAGACAGCACTTCACAAGATAGTGGCTCTAGTGCATTGATCACTTCCTGACGACGAGCCCTGGTGCTGCTTGGCATGGCTAACAGGATCTTCTTCACCCCATGGTGATCAATCAGGGTGGGGAGCTGAGCACTGTTGTACACGGTACATCCCTGAATAACGCACCCTTGTTTGGCTGGATCATCATCCACAAAGGCAACTGGGTAAAACTCATTGCCTTGCAACAAAGCCACTTGCAACTGCCGCCCCGAGGAACCCGCACCGTAGATCAGAACCTGTGTACGCGCCAAACGAGTAGTATTCAACAGTGCCCGAAAGAACAACCGCACACCACCGACCATCAACACCAAAAATGAGAGATAGATGACCGATACGGTTCTGGGCAGGAAGATATCGAAGTAAAACGCAGAGATAACAAAAAAGCTCGTTGAAACAAATGCACCTAATGAGATTGTCCAGAGCACTCGAAAGCTAACATATCGCAAGATTGCACGATACAAACCCAGCCGAACAAAGACACTAATGCTTAGGACAATAATCGCACACAAAAGGGCCCAATGACGGGGGCTTGCGATTGGCCAGCTATGTTCAAGCCTGATCCAATATGCCCCCCAATATGCCATGGTAATCAATAACGTATCTACTGCGACAGATATTGCTCGCTTGCTGGCTCGTGACAAGGAACCAAGGCAGGTAAGTAACCAGCTACCCCCCGGCAAAAAATCTGTGCTCATTCAGGTACTCCAGCCTTTAGGTAAAATGCGAGATAAGTTAGCGGTAAGTAGGCAATAATCAGACCCAACACGCCATCGAGCGCCCCCCCTACAATCATGGCAGCAATAGGTGCAAGCCATAGGACATTTATCAAGAGCACCATCAGTGTCACATTGCGATGACTTTTCCAGTGCCTTGCAAGATATTGGTAGGCATGAGTTCGATGAGCATCACTCAAGTGACATTTGAGACGATAGCGATTCAGTAAAGTCCAGGTAGCATCAACGACAAAGACGCCGAGCATGACAAGCCACGCCCACAGGAATTGGGGGGTGAAACTTGCATCAAGCAACATCAGGGATGCGAGCATCATACCAAGGAAGCCACTGCCCCCATCTCCCATGAAGATCTTGGCCGGTGGAAAATTCCAGCACAAAAAGCCCGCAACAGAAGCCCCCAGCAACAGGGTCAAACTCGCAAACGGCCACTCACCTCCAAAAAGGTAATGCAGTAACGCCATGACGATACAGACAGTCACGGCCTCACCGGCAGCTAGGCCATCGATGCCATCCATGAAGTTGTAAAGATTGATAAACCAGATCACACCTAACCATGCCAGCGCATAACCAAACCAGGCAAGATTTAGCTGCCACCCAAAGAAAGTCAGCTCTGGCAATCCATCAACAGCTACTACAACCAATGCAGCAGAAAGACTCTGGACAATTAAACGAGTTTTTGGCTCAAGAGACAGGTGATCATCGATAAAACCAACTAGTGCGATGCCCAGTGCTGCAATCCATATCAATAGCAAGCTTCCATATGATACCCCATACAAATCCGACACCTGGCTCACGACGAGAAAAGGAGAAGCCAACAGAAATGTAACGACAATCGCCATCCCTCCACCTCTCGGCGTAGGTATATGATGTGAGCTGCGATGATTGGGTTTGTCAAGAAGACGGCTCTGACCGTAGCGCTTAAGTAAGCCTGTCATGATAGTGGAGAAAAACAAACATAAAACTAGAAGTAACGGAAATGTCAGCATCACAAACTACTCATTTTTGGAAGATGCCATCAGGGATAAAGCCTGAGAAAACGTATAAGGAGCCGACCATTGTAGCTGCCTCTGAGCCTTGCCCGTATCCATTTCTAGAGAGCCATAAATCCGCTGCAATTTGGCATCAATCCCAAAGCAACGGCCAATCCCTCTTACTAGAATTGATGGAATATAAAACAGTCGAGAAGGGACACCTTCAGCATCAGCAATAGCTATCAGCATTTCAGATGTCGAAACAGGAACTGGATCTGCGACCAAAAAAATCTGATTCACGGTAGCAGGATGATCTATCGCACGAGCAATGAAATCGCATAAATTGGGTAATGCCAATAAACTCCGTGCATTTTTCAAGCGGGCAAAGGGGAGTGGAAAACCGGTATGCACCATCTTTAACATGCTGGCAAAATTAGCCTTCACACCCTTACCATAAATAAGAGGAGGCCGGATAATGGTGACAGCCATACCACACTTCTTAGCAAGTGCCATCAGCCCTTGCTCTGCATCATATTTTGAGCGGCCATAAGGGTCTTGTGGTGGATTCTGGACATGTTCATCAAACGGCTTACCGGGCTCAGTCTGCTCACCATTTACTTTAATCGAGCTAATAAATATGAAGCACTTAACACCAGCATCTGCGGCCTGGTTTGCGAGATTTAATGTGCCAATTGTGTTTACCGCTCGAAACGCTGTTAGAGGATCGGCTTCCTTATCAGACATCACATGCACCCTGGCGGCACAGTGAATGACAACATCCACCTGTTGTAATTGGGTTGTCCAGTTTGCATCTGCTGTCAAAGAGGGAGCGTTGATGTGATACGAAGCAAGCGGGTGACTTCGCACCGCACCTTTCACATTCACACCCAGACTCAGCAGGTGTTCACAGACCGCCTTGCCAACAAATCCGTTGGCGCCTGTTACCAAGACTGTACTTTTGATATCTGACATTACCACCAACGCCAACCGTGAATATTGAAGAAAGTCACCATAGAGCGCCCAAACATCCAGATATGCCGCCAACCTTTGCGCGATGCATGACCACCATGATGAACAACCTTCACCTGAGGGACATAGGCAATCCGGCTGACCCTCCCTGCACGTAAACTGATGTCAAAATCTTCAAAATAGAGAAAAAAGCGAGGGTCAAACCCTTCGAGCTGCTGCAATACATCTGTGCGAAACAGCATAAAACAACCACTGACAATGGGTGGGTCCCACAGCACATCATGATTGTTGAGCTGATCTGCCATCTCATATTTCGCCAAGCGCGTCTGAAATAACCTTTTCACAAAAGCAGGAGCAAAACCACGCAACAATAGATCAAAGACTGTTGGATAACCTTTGCAAAGCCGTTGTACCTCACCATCAGCCCATGTCGCGAAAGGCGTCAATAATCCGCACTCCGGATGTCTCTCCATAAACTCTAGTGCGTTTTTGAGAGCATCTGGTGCAACTTCCAGATCGGGATTTAGGATCAGATGATACTTAGTATCACTTAGTAAAGCTCGGTTATGGCCAGCTCCGAAACCAGGATTCAGTGGGTCATTAATTAGCTTGCTGCCACAGCCAAAACACTGAAATACACTGTCAGATTGAACCATAGAATCCGGGAAGGGAGAATGGTCAATGAGCGTCAACACGGTATTTATTTCAACGTCATTATCAGAAATAAAATCAACTGCACCTTTAAGCTTATTCAGCGTCAGGGATAACATCGACATATTAGCATTGTAAGTTACGATGCTAATTGAAACGTCAAGTTTTATCACATCATATCCTCTAAGGAATACGTATAACTCTCATAAAATCACCATATAGCTAGATAACTTTTATGGCTTGGCGATCACAACCACACCATCAAAATTTGTTCTAGTAAATGTAGACAAACAAGATTCAAAAGCATTTATTACGTCATCATGTGAATGGTGAGCATATAAAACAACATTGTTTTTATTGATATAAGAGCATGTTTTATCTACGTCACTGATACTAGAGAGCATATCGACACTGACATGCCCCGATGCATAGTTTTCAAGATAGTATCGATAATATGCTTCGTTGGGGCTCCAGGTCGCATATATTTTATAATCTTTACCACTATATTTTTCCGATATAAATTTTGCTGCCTCTTTATATTGTTCGTCAGCATACACGCTCGCTTGAGTTCCTGCTGCGGGAGAAATAAACACGATTATTGACGCTATCGCCAAAATAAAAAACCTGTTTTTAGACAACGATAATGTTAAGTTAAGCATAAGATAGACACACCAAGGAATAATGAATATGAAGTGTCTAGGATGGAGTATTCCTGATTTTTTACAAACAAAAGCTAACACACATATTGAAACAGCAATACATATAGAAACTTGAGTTTCAGAGGTTTTTCGTTTACAAATAAAATACACAGATGACAAAGCGACCAATATAGAGCTTACACCAAAGTAACCATACATTATATGCAACATTGATTGCAGTGCTTGTAGATATGATATTTGGGACCACGCGACTCCGCCACTCGCGGTAAAAAGCAGGCTGTGATATGATAGGAATATCCAACTAAAAACAAATGGAACTGGTATTAGGGGAAGTACATAGCGCCTTTGCTTGAGATCGCTATAAGCAATAAAGATATATACAGCACCAATAAAAACAGCCATATAGTAATGTGTCAAAAATGAGATAGTAGCAAGAGTATAAAAAGTAATGCGCCACATAGACTCATTATGACCAGCTTCTTTTATCTTATTGAAAGCTAAAAGACATAATAAAGATAACATCAAGAAAAATGTATAACTTCTAGCTTGTGTGGCATAACTCTGGGTCACAGGGTGCCACAGCACAACTAATGTAGTTATGGAAATCAAAGTTCCGAGCGGATAATTTTTACGCCGCCAGCAAGACACAAATATGGTAATAGACGTGAGTGCAATGAGGAAAATATTAAAACCACGTAGGGAGAGCTCACTATCACCAAATAAAGACGCCCATCCCTTTAAGGAAAGGTCATACATAGGTGGGTGCTGCTCTCCTGCTTTGACAGTCAAAAAACTATCATTCATTTTAATCTGCATGACTGTTTTTCTTTCAAATTGACTATCTAAAATAGGATGGTAACGGACTACGGCCGCAGTAAACAATTCGTCAGACCAGAAACCTCTCTCATTAATGGTCGGAATTATTTTCCAGATCGCACAGAATGCTATTATAAAATAAAAGGAAAGCTCAATTACCTTCTCAAAACTTGAACAACGTTTCATTATTTACTTTATCCAATTTGAGTTATCAATTTTCTTTGCTTTATTACTCAAGATAGCTCAAGAATAAGTTTGTTATCCTATTGAATGAATTCATTTATTGTACACCTGGAGCCAAGTGATAAAGCGAGGTCTTTAAAAGACTAATTTTCCAAACTGATACTATTCTTGAATTTACTCTCAATAACTCATTATCAGGAAGTGAGGGTTTAGGAAACATACTATTAGCCACCCTATTTTTAATAGCCATACGGCTAATTCAGAGAGTTTTAGCGTGGCGCTCTACTCTCTGATAATGAGCCGTATGATTAATCTTCATTCAAAAATCAAACATAATTACATCTTATATTTATATATAGTTTAAATCCATATCACTTAATAATTTCGTGAATTGGTTTTCGACTCAATAAGCGCTTGATCGCCCTCTGCAATCTAAATGGAATATAACGTGCAAATGAACTGACGATACGCATATTTCTAACCTTCCATAGATACTGTAAAAGTTGTTCTTTTCTTGATAACAGTACAGTACTAGGAGCAAGACTTAGCTTTTCATTCCACTTATTGACCAAAATAGAACCATCTGTAGGTGTTAATACTGTCAATCCACTCAGGTATTTATCTTGATAGAAATTATCGTCTCGCTCTATTTCATCACAAATTTCAGCTGAAACAAGGAAATTGCTTAGCTTGGCACCCTGGGCATACGCACGCCAAAATGCAGCACAATCAATAGGTTTGATATTCCAGGGTAATAATAAAGAGTTATTTCTATTTTCGATACGCTCGACAAAAGCACCAATATTCGGACAGACAACAGGATATTCATGGTCAAGCGCAATTGATAGCGTATAGCTGTATGTCTCAGGCCATAAAGCAGGGAACCAGACCACATGAGGTTTAATACTGTTAAGTTTTTCTTCAAGTTGATCCAGTCTATATGCACCATGGTTCACAACACCACGCAAAGGACGATAGCCATAGCCTAATAGATGGAACTCTATGTTATCTGGATCACACAGCAAAGCAACTTGTTCTAATAGATCAGCTCCTTTTTCCCGACTCAGAGCACCAAGGATTAGTACACGAAGCTGATCACCCGGTTTATGACTCTGTTTAGGTTCAGAATAACAATAAGCATCTGGATGGTATGTTACAATTGCCTTGTTAGATAGCTCACTTTCATTTCCATATAGCCTGCTAAATCGCTGATATACATCTCTACTGGGATAAATAATCCGCTCTGCTCGAGAAAGTAAAGGATATATACCACTGCGCCACTCCTCACCTGAGACACTGATCTGTGCTGCATCTCTACAGACATCATCATGATTTTGATTATCCTCACTCACAAATTGTCCATAACGATCTGTAAGTGTTGGATTACCATTTAGCATATAGTAATCATGAATCGTCACGTCATAGGATACGCCTAGCGAACTAGGCAGTAACCAAGTTCGTGGCGGCAGCCCCATGCCGTGAGGGGAGTGTACCCGACCAACTCTTAGATCTCGTAATAAACTCACTAATAATTCATAATCTGTGTGAACGTTGAAGACGAATGCATCAGTCTTATCACCGTCCAATGCGCTCAAATAAAGATTAACATATCCTTCTCTGCTACCGGGAGTTAGGCGAAGAAACCATGCCTTTTCTAAATAATACGACGCAAGCTCTGAAACATGTTGAGCAACTCCACCACCGAGGTGATGTGCAACAGCTAAGATAACTGGGAGGCCAGTCTCGGCTATGTATTTTATCTTAGCCATCAACCTTGCTTGTCTTGCAGGATCTTGTGCAATAAATGCCATCACATCGTGAGTATAATTAGGATGTAATGTGTTAAGTAACTCTAATGCACGAGCTTTTCTTGGGTCCCCTTCCTCTTGAAAACTCACGCCACCTTTGTGGTAAGCAAACACATTCAATTGATGATAATTCTTCCACCCCAACTTGTGCGCGCGCTGGCACCAGTCATTTTCCTCTCCATAACCTTTACCGAAGGTTTGTTCATCGAAATAACCAACCGAATCTAAGCAATCTCTACGGATATACATACAAAATCCGACACCTGTAGGTACCTCAACGAGTTCGCTTTCAAGAGGAAGATTAGAGAAAAGACGATCTAGCGCATTAACATCCAAACCACAATACAGTTCATTGTCCTGACAAAAATTTGGAAAGCTACATATTGTAGCATTATTAGAAAATGGAGTTAAGCTTGCAACCCGATCATGGCTATATGCTGCTTTTCGCATTCTATTAAGCCAATCCAGATTAGAAACCTCTACATCACTGTTAAGTAACAGTACGTCTCTATCTTTGTTCAGGCTCATGCCATAGTTTACTGTACCGACAAAACCTTTATTAGCCTTGTTTTCATGCAACTCGAAGCCTAAATTACTCGCTTCTTGTCTAAGCCAATTAGTTAAATCAGGCTCGGGGGAGCAATCATTAATGACTATAAGCTGAGCCCACTGTGGAATACTAGACAATAACGAAAGTATACACTCTTTAGTTTCATCAAGCCCACGATACACAGGTATAATAACGTCAAGATTTCTAATTAACATAAATTCACTCATAAATTCAAATAAAACGTCTTATATAAAAATTTAATATTCTGTTGTTACGTATCTTGTTTAAAAGCTCATCACATTCTTTGATTTTTTTATCACGCAAATGTAACTCTTCAAGAGTGTCAGAATATTGTTTTGAAAGAGTATTGAATTGCTCAGTAATCTGCTCAACCACCTGAATGGCATGCCCGTGTGCCTCACCCTCCTCAACTAGTCGCCTATTAACGTCTGTGAGTTCTTGTGATAGCACATGTACCTGTTCAGTGAGAGCTTGCAATCTCTCGTTACGATGAACTCTAAGTTGATTACTTGCCAATACCTGAGCTATCAGCTTTGTTTGAAGATCTTCAAAAGCGCTCTCTTCTGGTAAAGTCATATCATCATCTCTCATATAACAACCCAAATGATACTCAATGATGGCTTTCTCACCTGGCTCACTTAAACGAAAACGCAGATAACGGGGGGACAACTGACATGATCGTGGAACTAAATAAGCAAAAAGATAGAATGTCAAACGCCTGACCAAAGATAAAGAATGAGGTATTTCTTTGGCCAGATGACATAATGAACTGTCACCGAAGATTGTCACCGGAACCCCAAGAAGTAGAGCTTCTAGTGCGACACTGGAATTTATAGTCATTATTTTTTTACAACGAGCAACAAACTCCAGACTGGTTGGCGATTCATCTATTGGCATTATTCCTTCACGTAACGTAAACAGACTACCTGGATGAGGACGAATCAACAGACTTGATGTAGCTGTTTGGTTACGAGCAGCAAGTATAATAGACTGGTTATCCATTCCATTACCAAACGCAACTAAATTGGAATCATCCTCAACCTGAAGTGCTATTCCAATTTCAGAGGTTTTCTCTGGCAAACTTTTAATAAAGCTAGGGTCTTTCAAAAAAAACAAAAGAAGATCATTTAACTTTAATTCATTTAGAGAATTTAGAGACCAGCCCCTGAATTCACACTCACGATTTTCAGCTTCAGAATTTCCATTGACGCCCTGAAAATCAACGTAAGCTGTATCACGATATATATGCCCACGCAGGGGTCCTAACTCCTGATGAATCACAGGAATACCAAGTCGTTGACAAACTGCGGAAAGTGACGGGACATTTAAAAATGTAATTACAGCTTCAATCTTATTTGGTGCAGAACATAGCATCTCATGAAGTTCTGCTTCATAAGCATTATCACGTTCACATAAGAAATGACGAAAAACGGCTAGAGGGTTGCTGTTATGAATGCTCAACCATTCGTCAAAACGCCCTTTATCTAACCAAGCATAATGATGCTGTGGAGGCTGTGTATTTTTGGGTAATGCATAGTTAAGTCTTGTTGCAGCATCATTTGTGCACTCCCAGCGGTCTTCCCATTGCTCAATAGGTCGCACATAGTCGCGCCCTGTAATGAACATACAAGATTCTGTCGCCCATTCACACAGTAGGCGATAATAACACCACAGATATGGTGCTGGTACAGACCTAAAAGGGTAAGGGGGTAAAAAGGCTGCTAGCATTGTTAATACCGATGAGTTCAGGCCAGAACAGTAATTGGAGCATGTACAACACCGCCCAATTCTCGGGCAGACCAGAACTTGACCGCACGCATTGGCCGGCGCTGATCAAGTTCTTCACGCATTCCTCCTCTGAGGGAGGCCAACCCACAGTGCAGTAAATAATCACCACTATTGATTGGTAAAGTAACTTGATAAGTCACTATTTGGCGACCTGGTTTCAAAGTGAGAGAATGGCCGGCAGCAATATTGTTATCCCCCCATATATCCCCACCTTGAGTCCGACTCAAAGAAAGTCCGAGCACTACATCTTCAATAACCTCACACGCCAAGAGCTCAAAGCGTAGTGTTAAAGTCTCCCCAGATTTCACTAACGGCTCTTCATGATAAGGTGTTCCATCATTTTTTAATATTGTCAGACTTGCTATTATGGCGCGGGCAGAGCCAAATCGTTTTTCACCCAGCACCATATTTGCTTCATTTTTTTGCTTCTCAATTAAGAGCGATTGAGATGGACATTCTCCGTCATTTTCCCTTGCTACTGATGAAGATGACTCTGCTTTTTCTTCCGACAATATCATCCCTTTTTCATACGCCATGACTGCTGCTAAGACATCCGTAGTATCACCAATCAGGCGCCCTCCTTCCATAACCAGGCATCTATCGGCATACTCTAGAATACTACCAGTCGAGTGCGTCACCATGAGAATAGTCACTCCCTTGGCTTTAAGGGCTTCCATTCGCTTGAAACATTTGTACTGAAAACCTATGTCCCCAACTGCAAGTGCTTCATCTACAATCAATATCTCCGGGTCGATACATGCTTGTACTGCAAACGCAAGACGGACATACATACCACTGGAATAGGTCTTGACGGGTTGCTCCATAAAATCGCCAATGTCGGCAAAACGAGCGATTTCATCAAACCTTGCATCAATATCCTCTTTACTCAATCCCAGGACACTGGCATTGAGATAGACATTATCACGCCCACTGAACTCCGGATTAAATCCAGCCCCCAGCTCAAGCAATGCAGCAATACGCCCATTAACACTAATTTCACCATGAGAAGGATTTAGAGTGCCGCATATCAGTTGTAGCAATGTAGACTTTCCGGCTCCATTATGACCAATAATACCAACGGTTTCCCCTTTCTTTATCGTGAAGTTAATTGATTGCAGAGCCCAAAACTCACGAAAGTACTGCTTTGAGGCACGTCGAAATAATCGCAACACACGCGGGAAAACGAACTGTTTGAGTCGATCGACAGGTTGCCCATACACTTGATAGCATTTGCTTAGCCCATGAACTTCAATTGCCACTTTGTCAGAGCACATCGGCAAACCCCTTACGCGTTTTTTGGAACAAGGCAAATCCTGCATACATAACTACCGTTGCGACAATCAATGTCATGCCGTATTCTTTCCAATAAGGCATTTTCCCCCAGTAAAGCACATCACGTACTTGTGCAATAACAGGAGTAAGTGGGTTGATATTCAACCAGTGGCGGTACTCTTCAGGTAATGCTTCAATAGGATAAAATATAGGAGAGAGGAACATCAATATGGTACTGATAACGCCTACCAATTGAGAAAGGTCACGTAAGTAAACCCCCATTGCTGCAAGTGCCCATGAAATTCCCATTATAAAGAAAATGAGCGGGATAATTACTATCGGAAAAAGTAGAACAGTAATGGGTGGTGTACCAATAGCAATAGCATAGAAAGTAAGCCATACCATAAAGCTAATAAACATATTTATCATAGCACTGCCCAATGCGACCCACGGCAGTATATCGAGTGGAAACACCACTTTCTTGACATAGTTGACATTTTCAAGAATCAATCGTGGAGCACGATTAAAACACTCTGAAAATAGATTGAAGACCATTAGACCGGCAAAAAGCACCAATGCAAATTCACTACGAGAATCACTACCACCACTCCAGCGAGCTTTGAATACCACGCTAAATATGAATGTGTAAACTGCCAACATAAAAAGTGGAGTAAATAAAGCCCACAAATTTCCAAAAAGTGAACCACGATATCTCGCTGCAACTTCGCGGCGAACTAACGTCATAATCAAATGGCGGTTTTTTAAAATCGATAAGATACGGACGGGGGATATACTACTATCTCGGTTCATAATTACCCTTGAGAAGAAACCAAAATAAACCTCTTACCATATAGCTAGAACATCTACATAGTTCTATTCATGCTGATACAAAATTAAAAAATTTCAGCCTTGTGAAATGAAAAGGCATTCTCATCTTTTTTTGAAAGAATAGGTTTATCTAATGGCCAATCAATGCTCAAGTCTGGATCTTTCCAGAATAGACTTCTGTCACTTTCAGGATGATAATAATTAGTCGTTTTATACAAAAACTCCGCCGTCTCGCTCAGAGTTACAAAACCGTGTGCAAACCCTTCCGGGATCCACAACTGTCGCTTATTCTCACCTGACAAGTGAACCCCAACCCACTGTCCAAAGGTTGGAGAGCTTTTGCGGATATCTACCGCCACATCAAACACTTCACCTGCAACACAGCGCACCAGCTTGCCCTGGGCATGGGGAGACAATTGATAATGTAAGCCACGCAATACCCCTTTCGACGATTTGGAGTGATTATCCTGCACAAAACTCACAGGATATCCTACTGCCTCTTCAAACAACTTGTGGTTGAAGCTCTCAAAGAAAAATCCACGCTCATCACCAAATACTTTTGGCTCAAAAATAAGCACGTCAGGAATTGCTGTTTTGATTACGTTCATCTGTTTACCCACATTTGATCCAGTTTTTATGGGGGAACAACATTCCTCCCCCCATATCACATCAGGCGTTAGCAACCATTCTTAACAAATATTGGCCATATGCATTTTTCGCCAGCGGCGCTGCAAGCTCACGTATCTGGTCAGCACTGATAAACTTTTGGCGATAGGCGATCTCTTCAGGACACGCCACCTTCAATCCCTGGCGCGTCTCGATAGTCTGAATAAAGTTGCTCGCTTCTATCATGCTTTCATGGGTACCGGTATCCAGCCAGGCATAGCCACGCCCCATCATCGCCACCGACAGATTGCCTTGCTCCAGGTAGATACGGTTCACATCGGTGATTTCCAGCTCACCACGCGGTGACGGCTTCAGGCGCTTGGCAATCTCAACAACGCTGTTGTCGTAGAAATAGAGGCCGGTGACCGCATAGTTGCTCTTGGGCTCCAACGGCTTCTCTTCCAGCGAGATAGCGGTACCCTCTTTATCAAATTCCACCACCCCATAACGCTCGGGGTCATGCACATGGTAGGCAAAGACGGTAGCACCACTCTCTTTGGCCGCTGCCGCCGCCAACTGTTTCTGCAGGTCGTGGCCATAGAAGATGTTGTCCCCCAGCACCAGCGCACAGGGGTCTGACCCGATAAACTCTTCACCCAGAATAAAGGCTTGTGCCAACCCGTCCGGACTTGGCTGCACCTTGTACTGCAAATTCAGGCCCCACTGACTGCCGTCACCCAGCAATTGCTCAAAACGGGGGGTATCTTGCGGCGTGCTGATGATCAGAATATCGCGAATGCCCGCCAGCATCAGGGTGCTGAGCGGGTAGTAGATCATCGGCTTGTCATAGATAGGCAACAGTTGCTTGCTCACCGCCATGGTCACCGGATAGAGACGGGTGCCTGAGCCACCGGCCAGAATGATGCCTTTACGTTTGGTCATGATGCTTGTTTCTTATTTTTAAATTGCAAAAGAAAAAGGTGGCTTGCAGCTACACCTTTTACGTTTTATCTCTTGCCAGCCAGGGATGCACTCAACACATCCCTGACCAGGGATTTACTTGCTGAGGATCTCGGTCAACATCCGCTCCACGCCGACGGTCCAGTCCGGCAGTACCAGATCAAAGGTGCGCTGGAATTTGTCGTTATCAAGGCGGGAGTTATGGGGGCGTTTGGCAGGGGTCGGGAAGGCGCTGGTCGGCACTGCATTGAGTTGCGTGACCGCCAGATCAACGCCAGCCTCTCTGGCTTTGGCAAACACCAATTGGGCGTAGTCAAACCAGGTGGTGGTACCGGAGGCAATCAGATGGTACAGCCCGGCAACCTCGGGTCTGCTCTGCGCCACGCGGATCGCATGGGCGGTGCAATCGGCCAGTAACTCGGCACCGGTCGGGGCGCCGAACTGGTCATTGATGACCGACATCTCGCTACGCTCTTTGCCAAAGCGCAGCATTGTCTTGGCAAAGTTGGCTCCACGGGCGGCGTAGACCCAGCTGGTGCGGAAGATCAGGTGACGAGCGCAGAGAGCCGCCCCCTGTTCCCCTGCCAACTTGGTTTCACCGTAGACGTTGAGCGGTGCAGTTGCATCGGTTTCCACCCAGGGACGCTCACCGCTGCCATCGAACACATAGTCGGTGGAGTAATGCACCAGCCAGGCACCCAATGCTTCCGCTTCTTTGGCGATCGCCGCCACACTGGTCGCGTTGAGCATCTCGGCAAATTCCCGCTCACTCTCCGCCTTGTCGACTGCGGTGTGGGCTGCGGCGTTGACAATCACGTCCGGCTTGACCAGACGTACCGTGTCGGCCACCCCTGCCGGGTTGCTGAAATCGCCACAATAATCGGTGGAGTCAAAATCAACGGCAGTGATGCGGCCCAGCGGTGCGAGTGCACGCTGCAGCTCCCAACCGACCTGACCGTTTTTGCCAAACAGCAGAATATGCATCAGGCACGCTCCCCGTAATTCTGCTCAATCCAGGATTGGTAGGCACCGCTCTTGACGTTGTTGACCCACTGTTCGTTATCCAGATACCACTGCACAGTTTTGCGAATGCCAGATTCGAAAGTTTCTTGCGGCTGCCATGCGAGCTCACTGCTCATCTTGCTGGCATCGATGGCATAACGGCGATCATGGCCAGGGCGATCCGCCACATAGGTGATTTGCTCACGATAAGAGCCCGCCTTCGGCACCATCTCGTCCAGCAGATCGCAGATGGTGTGTACCACCTCCAGATTCTGCTTCTCGTTATGACCGCCGATGTTGTAGGTCTCCCCGACCAAGCCCGTGGTCACCACCTTGTAGAGCGCGCGTGCGTGGTCTTCCACATAGAGCCAATCGCGAATTTGGTCGCCCTTGCCATAGACCGGCAGCGGCTTACCATCCAACGCATTGAGGATCACCAACGGGATCAGTTTCTCGGGGAAATGGTACGGGCCGTAGTTGTTGGAGCAGTTGGTGACGATGGTGGGCATGCCGTAGGTACGGCGCCAGGCGCGCACCAGATGGTCACTGGAAGCCTTGGAGGCAGAATAGGGGCTGCTGGGGGCGTAGGGCGTCGTTTCAGTGAAGAGTGGCAAGGGTTCACCAGCAGACGCTTCATCCGGATGTGGCAGATCGCCATACACCTCGTCGGTGGAAATATGGTGGAAGCGGAAGGCCGTCTTGCGCGCCTCGTCCAGACCGTTCCAATAGGCGCGGGCCGCTTCCAGCATCATATAGGTGCCGACGATATTGGTCTCGATGAAGTCGGCGGGGCCTGTGATAGAGCGATCAACGTGACTCTCGGCGGCCAAGTGCATCACGGCATCCGGTTGATGGGTAGCAAACACCCGATCCAGTTCGACGCGGCTGCAGATGTCGACCTGCTCGAACGCGTAACGATCGCTGCCCGAGACCTCAGCCAGGGATTCCAGGTTGCCTGCATAGGTCAGCTTGTCGAGGTTGACAACTGAGTCTTGGGTATGCTGGATGATATGGCGAACAACGGCTGAACCGATAAAGCCGGCACCACCAGTCACAAGGATCTTCATTGAAAGGTTCCCGATTTCAAGATAACGAAATGACAAGACATTGTTTGACGCTTGCGTAGAAGATTTTCACGGTAGGTTTGCGAAGCGCCTACACTGATGACTAAATCGTCTAGCACACAGATATATCACTGAAACTAAGCTTGGTTAATTTTTCTGCATAATTTCTAGCGATACGACTTGTAAATAATTCTTATTTGATAAATTTGGTGGGGAGGGTAATTATGAAAAAGATGACATAGTCAACAAAGTGAAACGCTACCGCCCTTGGGTTACAGCTCCCAATATGCTGATTTTAACCTTCTTGTCCGTGCTGTTGGCCATCAGATCCTCCAGCTTCTTGTTTTGATTGATGTTTAACAATTCTTAAGCATTCCATTACCTTACTAGGCTGTCCGGAACCTACATTGCTCACATCTTGGGCTTTTTGCGCCCTAAACCCGATCGCGGGTCAGATTCTATCTTGTTTAACCCAAGGGTGAATAGTCAAAAGGTGCAAAAGGCACTCGATAGGGTAAGGATTCAACAGCATTCCTATTAACCTACTGACTTCAATGTCACCAGTATTTTTACTGATAATCCTCTAGTGACACCTTTCGATGAAGAATAGAAAAAATATGTCTGTCAGTGTGCTCTTATCACCTCATTCGTGGGCATCAGATTGTTAGGATAGCGCCAAGAGATCAAGAGTGTGCTCTTCTGTTGACTCATTAACGTACCTTACTGCCCCTCCACTGCGATCATAACGGTCGCATACTGCTGTCACCGTATGTAAATCGCTTCGTGTCACAGTGTTTTGACATCTTATTAAACACTCTATTGAGGAGTTCAGTCTGGGATGATTCAGTCCCGATACAGCGGGGTCAGGTAGGATCCGGATTGACTCTCCCTCTTGTTGACCCTCTAATTGACAGCCTGGACCCTCATCATCATGCATCTTATGAAAATCCTACTGGTTGAAGACGACAAGCTGCTCAATCACCACCTCTCCACCCTGTTGACCGAGGCCCAGAACCAGGTTTACAGCACGGACAATGCCCAGGTGGCGCTACACTACGCAGCCGACTACCCCATCGATGTCGCCATCATCGATCTGGGCCTGCCTGACATGGATGGCCTTCAGCTCATCACCCGCCTGCGCGAGCAGCAGATCCCCTTTCCCATCATTGTGCTGACGGCCAGAGGCAACTGGCAGGACAAGGTGGAAGGACTGGAGGCCGGGGCGGACGACTACCTGGTCAAACCCTTCCAGAAGGACGAGCTGCTGGCCCGCCTCAATGCGCTGGTACGCCGCAGCGCCGGCTTCATCTCCCCCAGAGTGAAGGCGGGTGACTACGAGCTGGATCTCTCCCGCAAGGAGCTGACCATCGCCGGCGAGGTCACCGTGCTGACCAGTTTCGAATATCTGATCCTGGAATACCTGATGCGAAATGCCCGTCAGGTGGTCTCCAAACAGCAGTTGCTGGATCAGCTCTATGGGGATGGTGAAGGGGATCCCAACACCATCGAGGTGATGGTGAGCCGGCTTCGCAAAAAACTGGATCCGGAAGGGAGCATCCAGCCCATCTCCACCATCCGCCGCCAGGGCTACATCTTCAACCTCGCCTGCAGCTGATGCGCCTTGCCATGATGCATCCCCTGACCCTGATCCGCCGCTCCCTGCACCTCAAGCTGATGCTGAGTGCCATGCTGGTCATCGCGCTCATCATGGCCTTCTCCGTCTACATCCTCTACCTCGGCCATGCCGAGGAGCAGGCCCAGAAAGCCAGTGTCCGCATGCAGGAGAACCTCTCCAAGCTGTTCTCGTCCAAGCAGCCGGAGCCCCATGCCATGACGGATCTTGGCAAGCTCACCCCGGATGCCATCGACCCCAATCTCGACACCCTGATCTGCCGCGCCGACGGGGAGCTGAGCTGGTCCAGCCTCCACATGCCGGAGGTGGTCTCCATCAAGGAGACCATCTGCCGGGATCTGATGAGATACCTGGGGGGACTGGATCAGGACTATTTCTTCAAGCTGCATACCATCAAGAACGGCGAGAGCTACTTCATCTACAGCCTGCGTTTCCTGCGCAATCATGGCGCTGGCCCCACCACCTACTACGTGGTGATGGTCGATTCCGCCCGGCGCTATCAGGCCCAGACCCGCGATTACCTCTACCGCTGCATTCGCCAGGCGCTGCTCGCCTACTGTCTGCTGGGCGCTCTGTTGCTGCTCACCAGTTTCTGGAGCCTCTCCTCCCTGCGCACCATGGCGCGCCAGATTGACGAGATCCGCGCCGGTACGCGAGAGGCGCTGTCAAACGACTACGAGCGCGAGCTGACCCCCCTGACAAGCTCGGTCAACCAGTTGCTGGAGAACGAACGCCAGCAGACCCAGCGCTACCAGCACGCCCTCAACGATCTCGCCCACAGCCTGAAAACCCGGCTGGCGCTCATCCAGATCACCGCCCAGGAGCTCAAGCTCGGCCACGACATCCATGACAACATCAATGAACAGATCACCACCATGGATCAGATCATCCAGTACCAGTTGCGCCGCGCCGTCACCGGGCGAAAGCGCCTCGCGAGCAAGGGCACCGAACCGGTTCCCCTCATCGAGAAGCTGCTGGCCAGCCTCGCCAAGGTCTATCGCCACAAGAAGCTGCAGACCGGCTTCCAGTTTGACGACGATGTCTTCTTTCACGGCGAGCAGGGCGATCTGATGGAGCTGATGGGCAACCTGCTGGACAACGCCTGCAAGTTTGCCATCAGCGAGATCCGGGTTCATGTCCGCCACCGGGAGAGCGGCCTGCTCATCGTGGTGGAAGACGACGGCCCCGGCATCGCCCCCGGCAAATCGCAGCAGATCTTCCAGCGCGGCGTGCGGGCTGACAGCTCCCCCGGCCAGGGGATTGGCCTCGCCGTGGTGACCGAAATCGTGCACAGCTACGGCGGCGAGATCCGGGTGGATGACTCCCCACTCGGCGGCGCGAGATTCCACATCACCCTCCCCTGACAGCGCAGGAGCCAGTACCTGGCTCCTGCCGCATTCGGGCGTTGCCATCCCGGTGCTTTCCATGTCTCACACCTCACTCCTTATGCCTCGACCAGGCCAAGCACATGGCAGCGAGGCTGACGAGCTTGCGCCCCCATCAGAAGCTGGCCTGCCGCTCCCCTCAGCCCCCATGCTCGCGCAGAAACGGCAGGCATAAAAAAACCGGCCGCGAGGGCCGGTAAAACAGTTCAGGCTTGTCAGGTGACAATGCGCACCCAGCGGATGAAGACCGGTTTCAATTCCCTATGAAGCCCCGTCCTCTTGAGTACGTAGGTTCACTTTACGCCCCGGTCACTGAATCGGGACTGAACCATGTTCACCCTGGCAAGGCTCAGAGACGGATCCCGAGGGACTGGCGCAGATAAGCTCCCGCCCCGAGCAGCCCCGGCCCTTCATGGGTGATGAGGAAGACCGGAATGTCTTTGAGATAAGGCTTGAAGCGCCCCTTGTCCTCGAAGGCGACCCGAAAGCCCGATCCGATGAAGAACTCCTGGAAGCGCGGCACTATGCCACCGGCGATGTAGACACCGCCGAAGGTGCCCATGTTGAGGGCCAGGTTGCCGGCAAAGCGGCCCATGAGCACGCAGAACAGGCTCAAGGTGCGACGGCAATCGAGGCAATCCCCCGCCAGCGCGCGCTCGGTGATGTCCTTGGGGGCAAAGGGTTCGGGCTCGCGGCCATCGGATTTGACCAGGCCGCGATAGAGATTGACGAGCCCGGGGCCCGAGAGGAAACGCTCCGCCGACACATGGCCCAGCTCGCCGCGCATCACCTGCAGCACCGCATCTTCCTCTTCCGTGTTGGCGGCGAAGTCCACGTGACCGCCCTCACCCGGCAGGCTCAGCCACTGCTCACCGGCCTGCACCAGGTGGGCGACGCCAAGGCCGGTCCCTGCGCCATAGATGGCGATGGGCTTGCCGGCTACCGGAGCCGCGCCCCCGAGCTGGATGCGATCGCTCTCGCCGAGCACGGGCACCGCCATGGAGACGGCAGTGAAATCGTTGATCACCTGCAGGCGCGCAAGGCCGAGGTTGGCCTGCATCTCGCGGATGGAGAACTCCCAGCTGTGGTTGGTCATGGCGACCCAGTCACCATTGATGGGACAGGCGATGGCGATGCACGCCTCGCCCACGGTGGCATCGTGCTCTTCGAGATAGAGGCGCACCACGGCCTCCAGGCTGGGATGGGCCAGCCCCGAATAGGTTTTTGCCTGAGAAATGGCGCCCGTCGCCAGTTCGCAGAGGGCCAGCCGGGCATTGGTACCGCCAACGTCGCCCACCAGCGCATGGGTATGCTGCATAACAAACTCCTTCGTTACCGACTCGGGGCGGCCCTTACCGTCCCGACATTATTATTTGGCTGCAATACTACTCGAGCCCGCAGCCGGGCTGCGCGATTTATGCAGACAAGTGTGCGCCCGCTCACAGTGTTGTTGCTTTGCAACATTTGTAAGCGTTTTCAAGACGCAAATGGAAGTTTGCAACTAAAAACACGAAATTATTAGACATGAGTCATACTTTGCAGGGCCGAGATTAGTTCCGATAAGCGCTTGTCTTGTATAGTCATCGCGGAGACTGGAAACCTGCTTGAGCTGTGAATTTAGTGCACAGACACTGAAGTTAAATTACAAAAATGCCTGGTGGTAATGATGAATACCCTCGATAAAATTACGAACAATCTGGAAAGTTTCAGTAAATCAGAGCGTAAGGTGGCTGAAGTGATCCTGGCCTCACCCCAGACCGCCATTCACTCCAGCATTGCTACCCTGGCCAAGCTGGCCGATGTGAGCGAACCGACCGTCAACCGTTTCTGCCGTCGCCTCGATACCAAGGGTTTTCCCGATTTCAAGCTGCACCTGGCCCAGAGCCTGGCCAACGGCACCCCTTATGTGAACCGCCACGTGGAAGCGGAAGACGGCCCGGATACCTATACCGCCAAGATCTTCGAATCCACCATGGCCTGCCTCGATGCCGCCAAGAACAGCCTGGACATCTCGGCCATCAACCGCTGCGTCGATATTCTGACCCAGTCCAAGAAGATCAGCTTCTTTGGTCTGGGCGCCTCCTCCGCCGTCGCCCGGGATGCCCAGAACAAGTTCTTCCGCTTCAATATCCCCGTCGTGAGCTTCGATGACATCGTCATGATGCGCATGAGCTGCATCAACAGCAGTGAAGGGGACGTGGTGGTCCTCATCTCCCACACCGGCCGCACCAAGGCCCTGGTGGAAATTGCCGCGCTGGCCCGGGAAAACGATGCCACCGTCATCGGCATGACCGCCAAGGACTCTCCCCTGGCCCGCGAATGCAATCTGGTGCTCTCCATGGACGTGCCGGAAGACACCGACGTCTACATGCCCATGGCCTCGCGCATCGCCCAACTCGCCCTGGTGGACGTGCTGGCCACCGGTTTTACCCTGCGCCGTGGCATGAAATTTCGCGAAAACCTGAAGAAAGTCAAAGAAGGTTTGCGCGAATCCCGCTTTGATACCCCGCACTCCTCCTGATCATTCGGGGGTCCGCCCCCGACTGTCTATGCCAACGGGCTTGGTGTAGTATCGAAATTCAATCAAACAAGGCCACCCAGATGGCCTGCCAGTTGGCGCCATGCCACATGCTTGACGGGGCAGTATTTCAAGTCATATCAACTTCACATTGGAGTCTTTCATGCCAAGACGTACAAAGATTGTTACCACACTCGGTCCGGCGACCGATCGCGACGGCATTCTCGAGGGGATCATTCGCGCCGGTGCCGACATGGTGCGGATGAACTTCTCCCACGGCACTCCTGAAGATCATATCCAGCGCGCCAACCAGGTGCGTGACATCGCCGCCAAGCTGGGCCGCCACGTGGCCATCATGGGCGATCTGCAAGGCCCCAAGATCCGCGTCTCCACCTTCAAGGATGGCAAGATCTACCTCGCCATCGGTGACAAGTTCATTCTCGATGCCGCCCTCGGCAAGGGAGAAGGCTGCCAGGAGCAGGTCGGCATCGACTACAAGAGCCTGCCGCAGGACGTGGTATCCGGTGACATCCTGCTGCTGGACGATGGCCGCGTGCAACTGAAGGTCGAGCAGGTCGAAGGCACCCGCATCCACACCACGGTGACCGTGGCCGGCCCTCTCTCCAACAACAAGGGCATCAACAAGAAAGGTGGCGGCCTCTCCGCCCCAGCCCTGACCGAGAAGGACAAGGAAGACATCAAGACCGCCGCCCGCATGAACGTGGACTACCTGGCGGTCTCCTTCCCCCGCAGCGGCGATGATCTGCGCTACGCCCGCGAACTGGCCCGCGAAGCTGGCTCCAACGCCAAGATCGTGGCCAAGGTCGAGCGCGCCGAGACCGTCGCCAGCGACGAGGCGATGGAAGACATCATCCTTGGCTCCGATGCCGTCATGGTGGCCCGTGGTGACCTGGGTGTCGAAATCGGCGACCCCGAACTGGTGGGTGTACAGAAGAAGCTCATTCGCCACTCCCGTCGCCTGAATCGCGTGGTCATCACCGCGACCCAGATGATGGAGTCCATGATCAACGCGCCGCTCCCGACCCGTGCCGAAGTCATGGACGTGGCCAACGCCGTGCTGGACGGTACCGATGCGGTGATGCTCTCCGCCGAGACCGCCGCCGGCCAGTTCCCCATCGAGACCGTGACCTCCATGGCCAGCGTCTGTGTGGGCGCCGAGAAGCACCCGAGCCTGAACGTCTCCAACCACCGCATGAGCTACACCTTCACCTCGGTGGAAGAGGCGGTGGCCATGTCCACCATGTATGCGGCCAACCACCTGGAAGGGGTCAAGGCGATCGTGGCACTGACCGAGTCGGGCACCACCCCGCTGCTGATGTCCCGCATCAGCTCCGGCCTGCCCATCTTCGCCATGTCTCCTCACAACAAGACCCTGGCCTGGGCCAACCTCTACCGCGGCGTCACCCCCGTGCTGTTTGATGGCGACGAAACCAAGCCGGTCTACGAGGTGTGCCGCGACGCGCTGGACGTGCTCAAGGCCAAGGGACTGCTGCAAAGCGGCGACATGGTATTGCTCACCCACGGCGACAAGATGGAAACCGTCGGCAGCACCAACACCTGCAAGGTGATGATGGTCGAGTAATCGCCCCTCCTCCCTGCAACAAAAACGGCTCCCGCAGGAGCCGTTTTTTATGGGGCCAGCCCAGGCTCAACCGCGAAACAGCTCCACCTTGTCCCCATCCTGCAGGCTGCCGGCGCCGCGCACCACCACCTTGTCTCCCTGCTTGAGGGCGCCACTCACCGCCACCTCCCGGCTGTCCCCAAAGAGCACGGTGACCGGCACCCGATTCACCGTGAGCGCCTCGCCGCGCTGCTCCACCTGATAGACCACGCTCCCCTCGGTGCCGAGCACCAGGGCATCCCGAGGCAGCAGCATGGTGTGCTGCTCTCCCATCGGCAGCGCCACCCGCACTGGCGAGCCGATGATGAACGTGCCC
>NZ_CAWMFQ010000305.1:0-2678 GCF_963866995.1 Aeromonas sp. ZOR0002
GGGGCAGCCACGGCAACGGCTCGCCGCGTGGTGCGGGGGCACGGTGAATGACGAAGCCATCCTCCTCGAGAGCCTTGAGCCAGGCGCGGCTGAAGGGGGTGAAGACCTTGAACATCTCCCCCGACCCGGTCAGCACCCGACCGGGCGGCAGCACGCAGCAGCCGTTGAACCAGTGGCTGGTCATGCCCTGCTCCCCCAGCGCGGCGCTGACGGCGTGGTCGCGGCGCAGCTCGTCGATCTCGATGGCCTGGTTGGCGTAGAGCTGGCTCACCCCGAGATCCCGGCAGAGCGCCGTCAGCGCCGTCGGCACCTCGGCAAAGGTCTCGACCCGCAGCAGATGAAGCGGAATGCCGAGGGCCGCCAGCTCGCGGCCCATGGCATCCACCTGTGCCAGCATGAAGCGCTGGCGGACCAGGGCCAGCTTGTGCGTCTGCCACTGGGTCGGCGAGACGATGAAGAGTGCGGCGACCGGTTCATCTCCGGCGCAGGCGTGGCGCAGGGCCGGGTTGTCGGCCAGACGCAGATCGTTGCGAAACCAGACCAGCCTCATGACGGTGTTCTCCCGCCCTTGCCCTTCGCCTTGGCAGTGCGGGGCGTCGCACTGACCTCTGCCAGGGTGGCGTGCCAGTTGCGGGCACGCCGCCACGGCTCATCGTAGAGGCGTCCCAGCTCGCCAAAGAAGCGGGTACCCGCAGGCCATTCGGCGGCCTGGTCCTGCTTGCCGAGCCCGGCCCCCAGCAGGATCAGCCAGGGGGGTGTGGCACGCCCCTCCAGCAAGGTGGCATGGCGGGGCTCCACCGCCCCCAGCAGTTGCACCTCATATCCCTGACCGATGAGCTCATACGCAGCCCAGACCAGATCCAGCGGCCCCACCTGCCCCCAGCTTGCCAGGGTGACGGGGACGCCCTTCTCCTGCTCGATGAGGTGGCGGGCGAAGCGGGTATGCAGCCAGCCGAGCCACACCTGTTGCAGCAGCTCGCCATCGGGGCGCTCGCGCCACAGCCCCAGCAGCCGCTCCAACAGGGGCTGCAGCACCCGACTGCGCACCAGCTCGAAGGGGTAGCTCGCCAGCAGATCGCCAAGCTCGGCCTCCGCCTTGCGCTGATTGAAGGCGAGCAGCGCCTGGCTGAACTGCTCCAGGGTCTGCTGCCAGTGATCGCTCACTGGCGCACTCTGGGGCTCGCTCAACAGCCCCTTCACCTGACCTATGCTCACCCCCCGCTCCAGCCAGCTCAGGATCTCGCCTATCTGGCGGATATCCTGCTCGCTGTAGAGGCGATGGCCCTTCTCGGTTCGGGCCGGTTGCACCAGCCCGTAGCGGCGCTGCCAGGCGCGCAGGGTGACGGCGTTGACGCCGGTGAGGCGGGAGACCTCGCGAATGGGGTAGACGCCCTCGTCGGGGAGAGGCGCGGCTGCTTGTGATTCATCAGACATGAGAGAGTCCATCAGACGTTGGGAAGAGGCCCCGGTCATCCGCCGGGGCCTGCACAGGGGGTTCAGAGCCCGTAGCGCAGCTTGAGCGTGTCGGGATGAAGGTCGAGGTAGGCCTGATCGGCCAAATCCAGCCACACCTTCACAGCCCGTAACGCAATTTCAGCGTGTCGGGATGGGGATTGAGGTACACCTGCTCGGCGAGATAGGGGTTCGGGTACTCGCGCAGGTAGTGGCGGATCAGGGTAAGGGGCACCAGCAACGGGAAGACCCCGGTGCGGTACTTGTCGATGGTGTCGCACAGCTCCTGCTTCTGGGCCGGGGTCAGCACCCGCTTGAAGTAGCCCTGCAGGTGCATCAGCACATTGGTGTGGCTGCGGCGGTTGGCCCGCAGGGTCAGTGCCGCCATCAACCCCTGGATGTAGCTGTCGGCCACCTCCTGCAAGTTGGCCTTGCCAAGGTTGGCGAGCAGGCGCCCCAGCGCCCGGTAGTGGGTGGTGGCGTGGGAGAGCACCAGGTACTTGTAGCGTGAATGGAAGCGGATCAGGGCTGAGGCGGTGATCCCCCGGGCGCAAAGCTGCTGCCAGTCGTGATAGGCGAAGACCCGCAGCACGAAGTTCTCCCGCAGGATGGGGTCGCACAGGCGGCCATCTTCCTCCACCGGCAGCAGGGGGTTGGCCTCCATCAGCGCCTTGGCGAAGAGGCCGACCCCCTCCTTGGCGCTCCCCTCGTTGTTGGCGCCATAGATACGCACCCGCTCCATGCCGCAGCTGGGGGACTTGGCGCAGAGGATGTAGCCGGAGAGGAAGTCGAGCTGGCGTGCCTTCTGCTCGCTGAAGGCAATCAGCTTGTCGGTGACGTCGAAGCTGCCGTTGCTTGCCTCGGCCCGCACCTCGCCCTGGCGCTTCACCAGCCGGATGGCGGCGCGGGGTGCCCCCAGGCCAATGGCCATCTCGGGGCAGACGGGGTGATAGTCGAAATGGGCACCCAGATCCCGTTCGCAGAAACTGGATCGTTTGTGGCCCCCGTCGAAGCGCACTTCCTGGCCGAGCAGACAGGCACTGATACCGACCTTGATCTTGTACATGATGAAGCCCCTTGTATAAGCCTTGAGTAAGTTATAGCAGTTATACAAAAAATTGAAAGCTGTATAACTATTGCGAACTGATACGGCCAGGGGGCGGCGGGCGGATCAGCCCCCATAAAAAAAGGCGCTGTCCCAATTACATGTTGAAAGGCTAACCTTG
>NZ_CAWMFQ010000306.1:0-301 GCF_963866995.1 Aeromonas sp. ZOR0002
CGCGGTCTGCTGGTCACCTGATCGAGCCGGGCTGCCCGCCTGCGGCAAGGGGGCATCGCCCAGCAGCTCGGCATAGGCCCGCTCGGCACTGTGAGCCTCCTGGATGCGCCCGTCCTGTATCAGCCAGAAGCGGTTGCAACTGCGCTCGAGCAGCTCCCGGTCGTGGGAGACCAGCAGCACGCCCCCCGGGAAGGCGGCAATCGCCTCGGCCAGCTCCTCCTTGCCCGCCAGATCCAGGTGGTTGGTGGGTTCGTCGAGCCAGAGCATATGGTGGCTGCCGAGGGACAGGGCGAGAAACAGC
>NZ_CAWMFQ010000306.1:362-651 GCF_963866995.1 Aeromonas sp. ZOR0002
CGTGGCGGGCATAGGGGAAGCCCGCCCGGATCAGCGCCTGTCGCCGCGTCACCTCAGGCAGAGGGGCCAGGGGGTACAGCGCGTCGCTCAGGGTGGCGTCGTCAGCCAGCTGCTGCAGGGACTGATCGTAATAGGCGATGCTGGCGCCGGGGTGGCAGTACCAGCCCGCCTGCGGACTCAGGTCAGTCAGTTCGCGCCAGCACTGGCGCAGCAGGGAGGACTTGCCGGTGCCGTTGGCTGCGAGCAGGGCGACCCTGTCCCCTGCCCGCAGCCAGAGCCCCTCGGCACG
>NZ_CAWMFQ010000307.1:0-8811 GCF_963866995.1 Aeromonas sp. ZOR0002
ACCAGCCACCACCAGGCGAGCTGCTGGCTGCCGTAGGCGAGGCTGCCCATCATCCAGAACATGAATTCCCGCAAGGCGCCGTCGTCGGCGAAATACATCAGCCAGGTCATGGCCGCATTGGTGAGGATGCCGATGGCGACCCCGAACAGCAGCAGCCGCCCATGGCCGAGCCGTGCCCGGCGTGCGAGACGGATGAGCAGCATGGTCACCACCAGGGCACCGCCAAAGGCCGCCAGCGACAGCCCCCAGCCCGGCAGATAGAGCCCGAGCCCCTTGGCCACCGCCATCGCCACCATGGCGGCGAGGCCAGCGCCGCTCGAGACGCCGAGCAGGCCGGGTTCCGCCACCGGATTGTGCAGCATCACCTGGAGCACGGCACCGCCGCAGGCAAGGGAGGCCCCCGCCAGCAGAGCCAGCAGGGCGCGCGGCAGGCGCAGCTCCAGCAGGATGCGCAGCTCCAGATCCCCCAGCGGCTGCCAGGGCAGCAGCACGAACTCCCCGAGGGCGAGGGAGAGCAGGAACAGGGCCAGGGTCAGCAGCGACAGCAGGAGCAGCCAGCGGCGCTGCCAGCGCTGCTGGCGACGGATGAGAGCGAGATACACGGGATCCCCAAGAAGCGAGGCCCGCCGGGGGGCAGGCAGGAAAGCTGCATGATAACAGCGCGTTACCACCCAAGGTCAAGGCTGGTAGGGCTTGGCCAGCGCCGCTATCTCGCCGCTCTCCACCATGGCTTGCAACGCCTGCGCCAGCTTGGAGCCCAGCTCGTGATGGGGTGAGTGCTTGCTCATCCCGAGGTAGAGCACCACCGGGTTGGGGGGCTGGAAGGGCGCCTTGACGAGGCCGGCGTCGTTGCGCTGGCTCAGGGCGTAATCCACCTGGCAGTCGGTCCCTATCATCAGGGGCAGGTGGCCCCGCTCCACCATGCGCTGCAACTGGTCTTCGGTGGGGACCCCGTGCTTGTCTAGCTGGGTGTCGCCATCGAAGGGGGGGAAGTAGGCGGAGTTGAGCACATAGCCAATCTCGCGGCCCCGCAGATCCTCGTAGCGCCTGAGACCTGCCACGGCGGCGGGCTTGCCATAGAAGGCAGGCCGGCACTGGTAATAGGACGGCTGCAGGTAGTCGATGAAGGCGGCCCGCTCCTCGGTGTGAGCCAGCCCTATCATCAGATCCACCTGACCGGTCTGCATCTGTTTGAGTGCCCGTCCCCAGGGCACCCGTTTGAGGGTGAGCACAATGCCGCTGCGTGCCTGCAACTGGCGCAGAATGTCGATATCCAGCCCCTGGAAGTCGTCGTTCTCTGCCAGCATGCGAAACGGCGGCCAGACATCGGTGGCCACCGTCAGGGTCGGCGCACCTTGCGCCCAGCAGGCAAACAACAGACAAAGCGCACCCCAGCTTGTCTTGCCCATCCAGCTTTCGCCTTCTTTTGTTACATCCTTGTGAGCTAAAAATACCCTCAAGCACCACTTATGAAAACCCATGGAGTCGAGATAAAATGCATTGATTTAAAAGGAGAACCTAATGAACCCCATCATGACCAGTATCGGCCTGCTCATCTGCAGCAACGTCTTCATGACGTTTGCCTGGTACGCCCATCTCAAGAGCATGAATCACAAACCCTGGATCATCGCCGCCCTGGTGAGCTGGGGGATAGCCCTGTTCGAATACCTGTTGCAGGTGCCCGCCAACCGCATCGGCCACACCGTGCTCTCCGTCGGCCAGCTCAAGATCCTGCAGGAGGTGATCACCCTCACCGTGTTCGTTCCCTTCTCCATCTTCTATCTGAAAGAAGATCTGAAGTGGGACTACCTCTGGGCGGGTCTGTGCATCCTGGGCGCGGTCTTTTTTGTGTTCCGCGAAAAACTGACCGGCGCCTGAGGCTGTACACTCAAGCCATTCATCATCCCCCAGCCCTTTGAGCGACGAGGCCCCTCATGGAATTGAGAGACATGCTGCAGATCCTGGCCAAACAGGACGGTTCCGATCTCTATCTCTCCACCGGCGCCCCCCCCTGCGCCAAGTTCAACGGCGCCCTGCGCCCCCTCACCCAGGAGCCCTTGGGGCCGGGCGCGGTGGCCCGCATCGCCTACGACATCATGGATCTCGAGCAGAAACAGCAGTTCGAGAAAGAGCTGGAGATGAACCTCGCCATCTCCCTGCCCCAGATAGGCCGTTTTCGGGTCAACATCTTCAAGCAGCGCAATGAAGTCTCCCTGGTGGCGCGCAACATCAAGACCGAGATCCCCCGCTTCGAGGATCTCAAACTCCCTCCGGTGCTCCTCGACACCATCATGGAGAAGCGGGGTCTGGTGCTCTTCGTCGGCGGCACGGGGTCCGGCAAATCCACGTCGCTCGCGGCCCTCATCGATCATCGCAACCGCAACAGCGGCGGCCACATCATCACCATCGAGGATCCGGTGGAGTTCGTCCATCGCCACCAGAAGAGCATCATCAACCAGCGGGAGGTGGGGGTGGATACCCGCAGCTTCCACGCGGCCCTGAAGAACACCCTGCGCCAGGCGCCGGACGTCATCCTCATCGGTGAAATCCGCGATCGGGAGACCATGGAGCATGCCCTCGCCTTCTCGGAGACCGGGCATCTGGCCATCTCCACCCTGCACGCCAACAACGCCAACCAGGCGCTGGATCGCATCATCAACTTCTTCCCGGAAGAGCGCAGACCCCAGCTGCTCAACGACCTTGGCAACAACCTCAAGGCCTTTGTCTCCCAGCGGCTGGTGAAGACCACGGACGGCGGGCGCCGGGCGGCGGTGGAGGTGATGCTCGGAACCCACACGGTGCGCGATCTCATCAAGCGCGGCGAGTTTGGCGGCCTCAAGGAGATCATGGAAAAATCCAGGGCCCTTGGCATGGTGACCTTCGACAGCACTCTGTTCGATCTGGTGGTCGAGGGGGTGATCGACGAGGAGGAGGCGGTGAAGAACGCAGACTCCCAGAACAACCTGCGCCTCAAGATCAAACTCTGGCGTGAGAAGGGCCAGATTGGCAACAGTGCGGCGGCGAGCGGCTGGAGCCTGGAGCCCACCAAGGACGAGGGCGACCTCTTCTGAGACGGGCCCGGCGGCCACGAAAAAGGGAACCCTCGGGTTCCCTTTTGCATGTGGGCAGGCATCACCCCTTCTGGATCAGCCCTATCTGGCCGGGCTCGCACCACTCGAACGTCACCTCTTCGTGCTTGCCGCAGCAGGAGCCGCCGCACACACGGGTCTCCCGCTTGGCGACGCGCCCCTTGCGCATCCAGACCCCGAGCATGGCCTCTACCGCATCCTCGGAGGTGTGGAAGTGGCGGGCCAGCGCCCGCCGGCTCACCTTCTTGTGCAGGGCCAGATAGTCCCCCAGTTCACGCAGGATCACAGAATACCCTCCCTCTCGGCGCACTCGTCCCTGACCATGAGCCCCTTCACAGGGTCACCACCTTGCGGGCGACGATGTCGCCGTGACGACGCCCCAGCCACCAGAGCAGCACCAGGGAGAGCAGATAGCTCAGGCTCCAGACCAGGCTCTGCGCCGGGTGGGCGGCGAAGGTCGCCAGTTGATAGAAGAGGGTGGCGCACAGGAAGGCGACGTAGTTGCACCAGGCGGCGGTGAACAGGGCCCACTGACGACCGGTCTCTCGCACCAGAGCCCCCATGGCGGCGGCACAGGGCATGTAGAGCAGCACGAACAGCAGGTAGGCAAAGGCTCCGGCCACGCCGTCGAAGTGGGTCTGCATGTTGCCGTAGGTGGAGGTGTCCACCTCCTGGGCCTCGGCTGCCGCCTGCTTGTCCTCCAGATCCCCCACCTTGAGCCCCATGGGATCGGCGGGGTCGATGTCCGCCAGGTTGGCGGGAATGGTGGCCAGCGCCGCTTTCAGGCTGCCCAGCAGGGAGTATTCACTCTCCTCCTCATCACCGGCGCCGCCGGCGTAGAGGCTGTTGAGGGTAGCGACCACCGCCTCCTTGGCAAAGATGCCGGTGAGGATGCCCACCGTGGCCTGCCAGTTGTCGTCCCGCACGCCTATGGGATGCAGCACCGGGGTCACGGACTGGCTCAGCTTGCTCAGCACCGAGTTCTCCTGATCCTGGTTGCCGAAGCTGCCGTCGGTGCCCAGCGAATTGAGCACGCTCAGCACCGCCACCATCAGGACGATGGTCTTGCCCGCGCCGAAGATGAAGCCCTTGAGTTTCTGCCAGGTGCGCAGCCCCACGTCCACCGGACGGGGCCACTCGTAATCGGGCATCTCCATCACCATGGAGTCGCTCTTGCCCGGCAGCAGGGTGCTGCGCAGGAAGAGGCCGGTGAGCACCGCCATCAGGATGCCGAACAGATAGAGACCGAACACCAGGTTCTGCCCCGACTCGGGGAAGAAGGCCACCGCGAACAGGGCGTAGACCGGCAGACGGGCACCGCAGGACATGAAGGGTGCCATGGCCGAGGTCATCAGCCGCTCGCGCTCCGACCCCAGGGTGCGAGTCGCCATCACCGCGGGCACGGTGCAGCCAAAGCCCATCAGCATGGGGACGAAGGCCTTGCCGGGCAGGCCGAGGCGACGCATCAGGGCGTCCACCACGAAGGCGGCGCGGGCCAGATAGCCGGAGCTCTCCAGCACCGCGAGGAAGAGAAAGAGGCAGCCCACCACGGGGATGAAGGTCGCCACCGTCTGCAAACCGGCACCCACGCCGTCCGCGAGCACGGCCCCCAGCCAGTCGGGGGCACTCATCAGCCCCAGCAGGTGGTGCACCCCGTCCACGAACAGGGCCCCCCCGAGGATGTCGAAGAAGTCGATGAAGGCGCTACCCACCTTGATGGCGAACATGAACATCAGGTACATCACCAGCAGGAAGAAAGGGATGCCCACCCAGCGGTTGAGCAGCACCCTGTCCAGCCGTTCGCTCTGGGCGACGGTGAGCTTGTCCTGATGACGGCACGCCTGCTGGCACCAGTGGTGGATATGGCCGTAGCGCAAATCAGCGAGTTGCAGGTCGATGTCCTGGGCGTGGTGGGCGCGACTCACCACGTTGTCGGCCGCCGCCTGCTGCCCCGCCGCCAGGGTCTCCTGCATGGCAATGTCTTCCTCCAGCAGGCGCAGGGCGCGGCCACGGCGATGCAGATGATGGGGGGCGAGCAGGGTCTCCAGCTCGGCGATGTCCCCCTCGAGGGGCTGACCGTAGTCGAGCACCAGGGCGGGCTGGGACTGGCCGATAAACTGGTGGATCCCCTCTTTGAAAGCCGCCACCTGCTGGCGATTGTGGGCCGAGAGCGACACCACGGGGCACCCCAGCGCCTTGGCGAGCAAGGCCTCGTCGATGGTGATGCGCCGCTTTTGCAGCAGATCCATCTTGTTGAGCACCACCACCATGGGCAGCCCCAGCTCCCGCAGTTGCAGGGTGAGGTAGAGGGAGCGCTCCAGGTTGGCGGCATCGATGACGTTGAGCAGCAGATCCGGCTGCTGGCGCTGGACGAAGCGACTGGCGATCTGCTCGTCCAGGCTCGCCTCCTGGTTGGCCAGGGCATAGATGCCGGGCAGGTCCACCAGGGTGTATTCCTGCCCGCGGGCAGCAAAGGCCCCCATCTTCTTGTCGACGGTGACCCCGCTCCAGTTCCCCACCTGCTGGCGGGAGCCGGTCAGGGCGTTGAACAGGGAGGTCTTGCCGCTGTTGGGATTGCCCACTGTGACCAGGTTGTAGCTCATACCGGCTCCACCTCGATTTGCTGGGCCAGACTCCGCTGCATGGAGAGGCAGATGCCTTGGCACTGGATCTGGAGCGGGTCCCCCAGGGGGGCGGCCCGCAGATAGAGGATCTCGGTCTGGGGCAGCAGCCCCATCACCATCAGCTTGCGCCGCAAGGCGCGGCCAAGGTGGTTCATGTGCGTGATGCGAGCGCTCTGTCCCGGCGACAGCTCTGTGAGTACCATGACGGGCTCCTGAAGTTAAACAAGAATAATTCGCTTTTAATGGGGGGATTATAAGCTGTGCCCTCAACATTTATTTGCGTAAAATCAAACTCCGCTTAGCTAACCGACAAAGTATTGCCATGAGTCACGACAACAACAGCCGCCTGGTCTACAGCACGGACGGCGGCATGATCAAGGAATCCGCCCCCGCCCAGCACGCCTCCCCCTTCCCCGCCGACGGGGTCGTGCGCATCCGCCGCGAGACCAAGGGACGCAAGGGGGCCGGGGTCATCAGCATCCACGGCGTTCCCGTCGACCAGCAGAAGGCCCTCGCCACCCTGCTCAAGAAAAAGTGCGGTACCGGCGGCGGTCTCAAGGAGGGGATCATCGAGATCCAGGGGGACAAACGGGACCTTATCAAGGCCGAACTGGAGAAGGCCGGCTTTCAGGTCAAGCTGGTGGGGGGATAATTCCCCATCCCGCGCCTTGCCTCACCGGGGGTTTTTCCCTAGAATGCCCGCTCCCATCGAGGGGGAGTAGTCTCGCCACGGACCCGTTCCGTGCGCGATCCTGATCAACATACTTGGTGCCAACTCACCATGGTCAGGGTGATCCGGGCAATGCCGGATTTGACAAGACCTTTGACGGGCCAGTGCCAAAACCGGGGACGGATGGCGCAGGCTTGTCTTTGGTTTATAACAATTCCGTCCCCCGGTCATTTTTATGGAAGCCTTGTTAACCTCCACCATCAGCGTTGCCATCGCCGAGATCGGCGACAAGACACAGCTGCTGGCCCTGTTGCTCATCTGTCGTTTTCGCAAACCCTGGCCCATCATCGCCGGCATGCTGGCTGCCACCCTGCTCAACCACGCGGGTGCCGCCTGGATAGGGGAATTCATCAGTCGCTGGATGGATCCCAAGGTGATGACCTGGCTGGTCGCTGGCGCCTTCATCGCCATGGCCGCCTGGATCCTGGTGCCGGACAAGATGGACGATGAAGAGAGTTCCCTGGACAAGTACGGCCCCTTCATGGCCACCTTCGTGCTCTTCTTCATCGCCGAGATCGGTGACAAGACCCAGATAGCCACCGTGCTGCTGGCAGCCAAGTACGACTCCCTGATCCAGGTCATCACCGGCACCACCCTCGGCATGATGCTGGCCAACGTGCCCGTGGTGCTGCTCGGCAAGCTCGGGGCCGACAAGCTCCCCCTCAAGGGGATCCGCATTGCCTGCGCCATCCTCTTTGCGGGGCTTGGCATCTCCACCCTGATCTTCGCCTGACCTCCAAAGAAGCCGGCGGGGGATCAGCGTGAGCACTGATCGCCACCGCCGCCCCGGACGTCCTTCAGGCCCCCTCCACACGGCGGGGGCCTTTTTAGTGCAAAGACATGGCCCCGTGCCGCGACCTGTGTCGCAGCGCCGACGGCGCCCCTGCCCCGAGACGCGGCGCCGTGCCATAATGCCTTATCTTTCAGGCATCACGGCTTCAGGAGCCCCCATGCACCTCACCTCAAGACAGACCCTGCTCGACTGGGTCAGGCGCGGCCGCCTGCCACGGGCCTCGCTGCCTGCCGCCCTGGCCCTGTGCGATCTGCCCCCCGGCCCTGCCCGCTGGCAGTGGCTGTTCGACAGGCTGCTGCTCTGGCTCGGCTGCCTCTGCCTTGGCGCCGGCCTCGTCTTCTTCGTCGCCTTCAACTGGCAGGCCCTGGGGCGCCTCTCACGTCTCGCCCTGCTGGAGCTGCCGTTGCTCGCCATGCTCCTGGTGCTCTGGCGCAAACCCATGAGTGACACCCCGCGCCAGGCCCTGCTGCTGGCCCTGGCCCTCAACCTCGGCGCCCTGCTCGCCCTGGTGGGTCAGACTTACCAGACCGGCGCCGACCCCTGGCAGCTCTTCGCCACCTGGGCCCTGATGCTGCTGCCGCTGGCGGCCCTTGGCAGAAGCCCGCTGCTCTGGACCCTGGCCTGGCTGCTCGGTCAGCTCGCCCTGGTGCTCTACTGGCGGCTCGGCCTTCTCGATCTCTTCTTCTCCTTCAACGAGGAGGCCCTCGGCTGGTGCCTGACCCTGCTCAACGCCGCCCTCTGGGGTCTGCTCATCCTGGTGCCCGCCCGCTACGCCCTGATGCCCTCCTGGCTCGCGGGGCTGGCCGCGGGGCTCGGCATCACCCTGCTTACCCTGCTGGCCCTGTTCGATGCCGCCTCTCCCTGGGTCTGGCCTGCCTGGCTCGCCTGGCTCGGCGCCGCCTACCTGCGCTGGCACCACAGGTTCATCGCCGGGCTCGCCATGGGGTGCCTGAGCCTCATCGCCGTGATCCTCGCGGCCCTTGGCAAGTGGATGGAGCCGGACATGAACGGCTTCTTGCTGCTGGCCCTCATCGCCATCGGCCTGTCGGTGATGGCCAGCCGCTGGCTGCAACAACAACGGAGGCAGCATGTCTGATCTCACCCCCTGGGAGCGCCTGCGTGCAGCCCAACTTGTGGAAGGGGATGCCCCCCGGGATGAACAGCCCCACTGGTCGGGCCGTTTTCTGCTCGGCATGGTGGGCTGGATAGCCGCCCTCTTCCTGCTCTTCTTCCTCTTCATGGCCTTCGAGCAGCTGACCCGCGACCCCAACAACGCCCTCACCATGGGGATGGTGCTGATGGCCGCTGCCCTCGGTCTCAACCGCATGGCGACCCGCAGCGATCTCTGGGATCAGTTTGTGCTGGCGCTGGCGCTGGCGGCAGATGCCTGGCTGCTCTACGGCCTGCTGGACAGGCTGGATCTGAGCGTCGCGTGGCTCTGGTTCGGGCTGACCGCCTTCTCCCTCGGGGTGGCCGCCCTGTTCGAGCACTGGCTGATCAGGCTGTTCCACAGCTTCGCCGCCGCCATCCTGCTCACCCTCGCCCTCGCCTGCCTCGGCCTGCACCTGCTGGCCC
>NZ_CAWMFQ010000308.1:0-211 GCF_963866995.1 Aeromonas sp. ZOR0002
AGAAGACGTGCTGGAAATCCGTGAGCACCTGAAAGCCCACGGTGGCGAGAACATCCAGATCATCTCCAAGATCGAAAATCAGGAAGGCCTGGACAACTTCGATGAGATCCTGGCTGTCTCCGACGGCATCATGGTTGCTCGTGGCGACATGGGTGTAGAAATTCCGGTTGAAGAAGTGATCTTCGCCCAGAAGATGATCATCGAGAAGTGC
>NZ_CAWMFQ010000309.1:0-17040 GCF_963866995.1 Aeromonas sp. ZOR0002
TGGGCCTTCTGTGCGGCCTGTGGAACGGCCTGCTGGTGGCGGTGTTCAAGATCCAGCCCATCGTCGCCACCCTGATCCTCATGGTGGCGGGCCGGGGCATCGCCCAGCTCATCACCGAGGGGCAGATCATCACCTTCAACAACGACGCCCTCGCCTGGATCGGCAGCGGCTCCCTCTTCTATCTGCCCACCCCGGTCATCATCACCCTGGGCATGGCGCTGCTGCTCTGGCTGCTGACCAAGCGCACCGCCCTCGGCCTCTTCATCGAAGCGGTGGGGATCAACATCAAGGCCGCCAAGAACGCCGGGCTCAACACCCCCATGGTGGTGATCGCCACCTACCTGCTGAGCGGCATGATGGCCGCCGTCGCCGGCATGATAGTCGCCGCCGACATCCGGGGTGCCGATGCCAACAACGCCGGGCTCTGGCTCGAGATGGACGCCATTCTGGCGGTGGTGATAGGAGGCACCTCCCTGATGGGGGGGCGCTTCAACCTCGCCCTCTCCCTGATCGGCATACTGATCATCCAGGGGGTGAACACCGGGATCCTGCTCTCCGGCTACCAGCCCCAGTGGAACCAGATCGTCAAGGCTCTGGTGGTGCTGGCGGTGCTGGTCATGCAGTCACCGGCCCTCAACCACCTCTTCCAGCGAGGGACTCGCCATGTTTAAACGCAACCTCCCCCTGATGGTGACCATCTTGGTCTTCGTGCTGGGCTATCTGCTCTGCCTGGCCTCCTTCCCAGCCTTCATGTCCACCCGCATCATCTGCAACATTCTGACGGACAACGCGTTTCTGGGAATAGTGGCGGTGGGCATGACCTTCGTCATCCTCTCGGGGGGCATCGATCTGTCGGTGGGGGCCGTCATCGCCTTCACCGGCGTGCTGCTGGCAACCCTCATCGGAAAGCTGGGGGTCAGCACCGTGCTGGCCATCCCTCTGGTACTGGTGCTCGGAGCAGGCTTTGGCGCCCTCATGGGCTGGCTCATCGACACCCTGAAGATCCCCGCCTTCATCATCACCCTGGCGGGCATGTTCTTCCTGCGGGGGGCCAGTTTTCTCATCTCCGAGCAGTCCCTGCCCATCGATCATCCCACCTTCACCTACCTGTCGAGCCTGTCGTGGAAGATACCGGGGGGCGGTCGCCTGAGCCTGCTGGCCCTCATCATGCTGGCGGTGGTGGTCTTCGGCATCCTGCTCGCCAACCGCACCCGCTTTGGCAACAACGTTTACGCCATCGGCGGCAACGCCACCTCGGCGGCCCTGATGGGGATCTCGGTGCGCCACACCACCATTCGCATCTACCTGCTCTCCACCACCCTGGCGACCCTGGCAGGCATCGTGTTCGCGCTCTATACCTCGGCGGGCTATCCGCTCGCCGCCGTCGGGGTGGAGCTCGATGCCATCGCCGCCGTGGTCATCGGCGGCACTCTGCTGAGCGGCGGGGTGGGCACCGTCTTCGGTTCCCTGTTCGGGGTGCTGATCCAGGGGTTGATCCAGACCTACATCAACTTCGACGGCACCCTCAGCTCCTGGTGGACCAAGATCATCATCGGCCTGCTGCTGTTCAGCTTCATCGCCCTGCAGCGCCTGCTGATCCTGGTCTCGGAGCACCGCAAGGCCAACAAGCCAGGTCCTTTCAAGCGCCAGGTTGCCGCCCAGCCCGAGTGAGGTATCAGCAAGACTCTGGTGGCAGAAGATAACGCGGCAAGGCGCTCCCGTGCGCCCTCCCCGCCTGGTCGTCGCGGGTCCGGCACAGAGGATGGGGAGGCAGCGGGGGCCCTCACAGGGCCCGGCCCCAACCTCCCGCACGCCCCTTTGAGGGGTGACACCGTCTTTGGAGGGCACTCAGGTCAATCGCGCCACCAGGGGCTGCCCTCATGGGGGCTCAGCACCTCCAGAGGCTCCCCCATGACAGGCGTGGTCAGGGGGATCTGTTGCTCGGCAGCCAGGCGGGCAATCTGCTCAAGCGGGTCGTTCCAGCGATGCATGGCCAGATCGAAGGTGCCGTTGTGCACCGGATAGAGCCATTTCCCCCCAAGATCGTGAAACGCCTGCGCCGTCTGCGCCGGGAGCATGTGCACCAGCTCCCAGCGCTTGTCGTAGGCCCCGGTCTCGAGGAAGGTCACGTCGAACGGACCGTAGCGCCTGCCAATCTCCTTGAAACCGTCGAAGTAGCCGCTGTCACCGCTGAAGAAGAGGTTGACCCCCTCGCCGCGAATGACCCAGGAGGCCCAGAGGGTCTGGTTGCCGTCCCCGAGGCCACGGCCGGAGAAATGCTGGGCCGGGGTCGCTACCAGGGTGACACCGCCCACCCGGGTCTGCTGCCACCAGTCCAGTTCGCGGATCTTCTCCTTCGCAATCCCCCAGGCCATGAGGCGCGCCCCCACCCCGAGGGGCGTGATGAAGTGGTCGACCTTCTCCTGCAGCGCCAGTATGGCCCCGTGATCGAGATGGTCGTAGTGATCGTGGGAGAGGATCACCCCCTCGATGGGGGGCAGCGCCTCCAGGGTGATGGGCGGTTGATGCCAGCGCTTGGGGCCGAACCACTGCACCGGCGAGGCCCGCTCGCTGAACACGGGATCCGTCAGCCAGAACGTGCCCTGCAACTTGAGCAGCAGAGTGGAGTGGCCGAGGCGCCACACGCTGTTGTCCGGCGCCGCGATGAGCCCCTCCCGGGTCATGACCTGTACCGGAATGGCGCGATCCGGCACCGTGCCCTCAGGCTTGGCGAACAGGAAGTCCCACCAGAGCCTGGCCCCTTCCCAGAGGCTTCGCGCCTGGGGTGTCACGGCATTGTTGAACCGGCCCCCCTGATATTGCGAGGAGTCCGGGTGTTCGGGCAGGCCCGGTTTGAGTAGAGATGCGATCATGCCAATCATCAGGGCTCCTTTGAGCAACCACAGAAAACGGCGCCCCTCAGGGGCGCGAAAAGAGGCTGACGGGGTCTGCATTCATGCCACGCCTGTCAGCCTGGTCTCTGGTGAGTCGAGAGCAGCCCCTGCACGGGGCCTCACCATCCATAAAACAGAACGGGAGAGTCGCACGGTATGAAACCGGTTCCCGGCGTCTCCAGTAACGGCAAGATAGCCTGCCCGGGCTCCCGCCACCAGAGGGGTTCGCGTTGCCGCGTGGCCCCGGCATGGTGTCGCATCAAGCGCATGGCCTCACCTGCTCTGCCGGCGCCAACAAAAGGAGGCGTCAGATGGCGTACTGCAAGAGCTTGCAGTGCTGAAAGTCAGAAGATGGCTGGGCCATAGAGGCCACGGGAGGTGACTGAGGGAAAGCATGATCTCAAGGGGACAGTGACGCGGTCTGAAGCCTGATAAACGCCCATAGGGCACAGGTGTAGTGGTTTAATCATCCCGGACACCATATAGGTGGTACAGTCGCCACCATGATCAGAGGTGTTCAATGGCAAAACAATGTTGTTTATTCACTGCCAAGTTCAAGCAGGAAGCGTGTCCTAGATGCTCGACCAAGGCTGTTCCGTCTCCGAAGCCAACAGTTCTCTGGACGTTGGCGAAACCGTGCCTCGTTGATGAATTCAGAAGAGTCCATCCAAACGAATTGACTCAACTCCTATTATCAAGTCTCTGACCCTTGGATACCGAATTGCAGTTTCGGCCTATCTTGATTTTGCCAAAAGGGAAAAGTAAAGCCCTGTAAGGGCTTTACTCTAAATATGCTTAAGAAAATAAAGCCGTGAGATGATTGATGAAACGCTTTGTTTCATTCTCTACATCCGGATTTTTTACCACATCATTTGTGATAAAGGTGGGTAGTGCTTTCATGCCCAAAAACTGATTTGCCTTATGGAAATGCAGGTATACCCCATCCACTCCCTGGCCTTCAAAGAACTGTTTAGGATCATTAAATGCCTCTAATGGTGCATTCCATGTAAGAGAGAGCATGTATTTTTTGTCCTGAACAAGACCGCCTGAGCCATATTTTTTTGACATATCGGAGCGAGTTCGGCCATCACTTTCATACAGAGAGCCATGACCCTCTGTAAACACATCATCGATCCATTTTTTAACGGTCCATGGTTCCCCCATCCACCATCCCGGCATCTGATAAATCAGTACATCGCTGTTGAGAATTTTTGCTATCTCGCTTGGAGGATCAAAATCGCTATCAGCATTGGTAACAGATACCGTGTGCCCAAGGTGGTTTAATATCTCACAAGCGACATTGACATAATGTTGGTTTAACTCACCTTTGGCAAAACCATAACTTTTGGCGCCATTAACAATCAGAATGTTACTCATAAAATCACTACCTTTTTCAGATTGCAAGAGGCTGGGCGCACTAGAATCTTTGAGTTTTTCCAGGCGGACCCATCTCGATTCAAACATGCTCACCAGCATTTTTAATAAAAATTCGACATATGATAATGCTCGGCACTTATCAGTAACAGTTATTACCCCCCGGCAGTTAATAATATAAAGCAGGGAGGCTAATCTTAAAAACTGTCTGGAGAAATGAATGTGGCCATTCGCAAGATATTTTCTGCAGCATGAAATGCACTGCAAATCCCTGGAGATGGTGACAACCGTCTTTCAATCATCAGGGGAGTATTTCCTTTTCCTACTGGCGGACGTCAAGATTCAGTTCAGCGACGATGCGGGTTCCAGGTGCACATTGCGTCCTGCAGCCATTCCAGTACAAGCGCCAGCCACAGCGAGCGCAGCAGTCACCAACAGTGGCACAGTCCAACTACCGGACCAATCGTGCACTTGACCCAGCAGCAGCGGTCCCATTGCCGCCATCAAATAGCCGACACACTGCGCCATTCCTGACAGGGCTGCAGCATCGCCAGCATTTTGTGTGCGCAAACCGATGAAGGTCAGACCCAACATCATGCTCGCACCTGAGCCAAACCCCAGAATAGCGGCCCACAGCATTGCCAAATCGGGCGCATAGGCTATTCCCATCAGAGACAGTGCCGTCAGCAGACTGACCACGACGGCCAATAGCCTCTGGTCTTTCAGGCGGCGCAGCATCGCTGCCAGTATTATTCCGGGAATAGCCGTAGTTAGCTGCAGCATTCCGTGCACGGCACCAGCTGTTGCAGAGGAGATACCATGGTCCGTCAGAATCGCTGGCAGCCAGCCTACCGCAACATAAAAGGGCATTGCATTCAGCCCCATAAACAACGTGACCTGCCATGCCAGAGGGGATTTCCAAACCTCGACAGTTGTTGTCTTTTTCGTAACTGATAGCTGTTGTTGATGGTGTTTTTTAAGCTGTGGCAGCCATAAAGTAAGCGCAAGTAGCGGAGCTACCACTATCAGCGCCAAAGCAATATTCCAGCTCCAAAACTGCGTCAGCGGAATGATAATTGCCGAACCGATAGCACCTGCCGCCCCCATCGTAATGGAATAAGCACCTGTCATAGATGCCATGTTTGAAGAAAAATCACGTTTGATCAGGCTAGGCAACAATACATTCCCCAGAGCGATCCCTGTTCCAATCAGGATCGTGCCCACGTACAACGCCCAAATACTTCCTGCGGAACGGAGTAGAATCCCTGCTGAGATAATAACCATTGCGCCCAATAGGGTTCGCTCCAGTCCTAATCTCTGAGCAACAGGGGCGCTCAACGGTGAAAATGCTGCAAAGGCAAGCAAGGGTAATGAATTGAGCAACCCTACTGCGGTGATACTGAGTTCAAACTTGTCTTGGATTAATGGTAAAACCGGTGCGATAGCGGTGAAAGGAACGCGCAAGTTCACGGCAATAAAAAGGATTCCCATCACAAGTGCCATGGTATGCCACTTGTTTTTTATGTTTGACATTTTCTATGTTATCTCTGATAAAAAGAAGAGTTTAAAATGCATGTTTATTGCAAGATATAGAAAACAAGACAGCATGTTTCTAAATTATGCCAAAGCACTAAACATGTTATGTCGCCAGAGGCGATTGAAACCGTTTTCCTCTAGGGCCACCCTGCTCTGTCATTCGATATCAAATACACCATTTTTGAACATATTGTACGGTAGGACTTCCATCATCCAGCCCTAATATGGCCACGAATTGTTATGACAGATTGGTGGACTATATAGTGGTTGAGTCGAGGAAAGACGAGGTCGCCATGAAGGGGAGCACTTGGTTGTTCGGATTAAAGCCCCATGGTCCCCCTTATGGGTGACAGTCAGATGAAGGTCATATCTCCAGAGACCACTGATGCGGCAAATCGATTTTCTGGCAAGCCGGCGATGGCATTTGATCTGGCCTTTAATATCGCACCGTCATGTCGTGATGGCGCGGAAAGACCAATACGTGCACTGGTGCAGTATAGGGTTGTGAATGCCTCACCTGCCAGCGTTGGGCATGTGCTCTGAATAGCAGGGGATGGAAGAACGCAGTCAATTGTTCCGTCCGGACAATAGCGCACAATCCGATTGCCTCCCCATTCTGCATTCCATAAGTAGCCCTGCGCATCCACACAAGAACCATCTGGTGCCCCACCTCCTTCTATTTCAGTAAACACGCGTTGATTTTCGAAGGAAGGGTAATCACAGCAGAAAATGCGCCCTTGCATCGAGTCGCAGTAATACATGGTGCCACCATCCGGGCTGAAACAGATGCTATTGGGAATAGCCACTTCGGGAAGAGGCAACGTCTCTATATCAAGCGTCGCGGCATTCAGTCTGTGGAATTTTCCGATACTCTGTAACGGGTCTCCATCATCCATGGTGCCGAAGACATAATTGCCTGAACGATCGCAGCGGCCATCACCTATTCGCGTTCCGATCTCCCCCGGAGAGGAAACCAATTCAGTAAAACTGCGAGTATTCAGGTCATAGAAACCGATCCGAGATACCAATCCCATCAGCAGAACGTCTGTCTTTTCGGTGAGTGCGAATGAGCCGAGGCGTTCAGGCAAAGACCAGCGCGTTACCGCGTTACTATCTCCTTCAAAGGCGAGCAGCTCGCTACCTTCAATGTCCGTCCAGAACAGCCTGCGGGTTTTATCACACCAAAGGGGGCACTCTCCCAGTGTGTTCCTGGCATCTACTGCAATTGAAAACATGTTAATCCTCCTGGCACTTTCATAAGGTATTGGCGAACGTCTACCCCAGGGGCAGACGTTCGTGAAGGTCAAAAATCAGAATGCCGCTTCATCAGTGCATAAGGCGCTCAGCTAACCGATCACCGAACAGCATGATGACGAGCCCGGTCAGCATGACCAGCATTCCACCCAGCTTTATCAAAGATACCGGACGCTGGATGGTGCCAAGCAGACCAAAATGGTCGATGACCTGGGATGAGAGCAACTGTCCGACGATGGCCAACCCAAGCAGGGCTGAAAACCCGATTTTCGGTGCGAGCACGACATAGCTGAACAACGCGCAAGCACCGATCAGGCCGCCAGCCAGACTCCACAGAGGCTGTGATGGAATGGCCGCAAGCGAGGTGAATAATCCGCCACGCAGCAGCGAGAAGATCCCAAGGCTGAATGCACCGGCCGCGAAGGAGAACAATGCGGCGGTGACCGAATCGCCCCCGAGTCCTCGTGCCAGCTGACTATTCAGAGTCGTCTGCAGCGTGATCCCGAGACCTGCGGCAAAAGCGATGACGTAATACAGCGTGCTCATGGGTTTCATACCTGTCAGTGTGCCTGTGCCAGCGGCAGGAAGGCGTCAGCAAAAATGTCAGGCTCATACCCGGCGGCGGCAAACAGATGCTCACGGGACTCATCAATGGCGGCGCGAAGGCGCGTGCTGTCTACGCCCAGCACCTTGCCATGCTGCTTGACGATGCGTCCACCGATCATGACGGTATCAATGTTGCTGCGCTCTGTCGCATGCACCACGGTGCCAAAGGCATTGCCGGATGGGTAGAGGTTGATGTCGCCAGCATTGATCAGAATGAGATCCGCCTGTTTTCCTGGTGTCAGGCTCCCTACCTTGTCCAGCAGCCCTGCACAGGCAGCACCATCGACAGTCGCCGATTTGAGGAGTTGGGCAGCCGGCAGCGTGGTCAGCGAGTGGTCGGTGCCGCAGCAATGCTGTTGATGCATGCCCATCACCCGTTGCAGGTAAAATGCCACGCGCATTTCCATAAACATATCAGTGCTGTAAGAGGTTTCATTGTCGACGCTGAGGCCAGGGCTGATGCCATGACGCTGCGCTGCCTGGATGGCAAACATACCGTCCTCGATGCCATAGTGCGCATCGGAGCGCGGGCAGACATTCACCCGGACACCGGCTTCTCGCAGGAGCTTCCATCCCTCATCTGGCAGTGACGTGCAGTGATTGAAAATATTGTCCGGGCCGAGCAGACCGCGCCGATGCAGTGACTCCAGCTCAGACGCCATAAAAGAACCAAAGAATTCAGTGACGATCGGCAGTCCCAGCCTGCGAGCCTCGGCCCACAATGCAGGCTCCAGCTGGGCCATGACAGCAAGGGAAACCAGGCTCTCTGGGTTGTCCTTGAAATATTTCTCTTGCAGGCGTTGCCAGTTACCCGGCCAATGAGCCTTGTCCCATTCCCCCGATACCGGTGCGCCGGAGGCGTGTATGGCACGGATCCCTGCATCCAGCAGGGCCTCGACGGCGGCGTCCGAATGAGCTGCGGTGCGGCTGTTATGGGAATTGTCAATGACGGTGGTGATGCCTGCATCAATGCAGCCCAGTGCCGTCAGCAGGTTGCCGATATACATATCGGCAGGGCGATAGTACTTGGCGAAAGAGAAGTGCGTGGCGTTGCTGTAGTCTTCCAGACAAGTGGCATTCGGATTGATGCGGCGCAGTTGTCCCTCCCAGGAGTGGCGATGAGAATCCACCATCCCCGGCATGGCGATCATGTTCGTAGCATCGATGACACGGGCCCCATTCGCCTCCAGATTCTCGCCTATGGCCGTAATGGTTGATCCACTGATCAGAATGTCTCCACGTGCAATGTTACCCACGTTCTCATCCATGCTGAGGATCGTGGCTCCCTTGATCAAGATTGAATCTGGCCTTACATCTTGATTATTAACAATATTTCTAAGGTATCCGGTCATTTCAAGAGCCTCTTCTCTAGTCAATGGCGAAAAGATACGGCACTCTATTACCCTGAAAAAGATGACCAGACTGGTTTCATAATTCATGATTTTCGAATAATCATGGGAACTATCGGTAGAGGTATCGCCTCAAGGGAGAAGGGCTGTGGATCGTATTCAGGCTATGCAGATCTTTATGCGGGTTGCTGAGACCGGAAGCTTCGTGCGGGCAGCAGAGACCCTCTCACTGCCTTCCTCGACAGTCAGCAGTACGATTAAAAACCTCGAGAAATACCTGCTGGTGCGCCTGCTGAACAGAACAACGAGGCGGGTGAACCTCACCCCTGAAGGCCTGCAGTATCTTGCTCAGTGCAGGGAAATTCTCTCATTGATCGAGCATGCCGAGTCCAGCCTGACGGAGGCTATCAAGCGGCCACAGGGGCGTTTGCGGGTTGATATGCCGAGCGGGATAGCACATTCCATCGTCATGCCGAATCTCAGAGACTTTCACCAACGTTATCCAGATATCTACCTGATGATAGGTGTGAGTGACCGGCAGGTTGATCTTGTTCAGGAAGGTGTGGACTGCGTGATCAGAACAGGAGAGCTGAATAACTCCACCCTTGTTGCTCGTCCCCTTGGCAGGTTTCGGTGGGTAACCTGCGCCTCGCCTGAATACCTTCACGAAAACGGTGTTCCCCAGTCCCCTGAAGAACTGTCTATGCACCAGGCGGTCCACTACTTTTCGGGCCTCGCCAGGCATGCAAACGAAATGCGATTTGTCCGCGGTAAAGAGACTCTATCGGTTACTGTGAGCGGCACCGCAGCCGTCAATGACACGGGGCTTTATATCAAGATGTGCCTCGATGGCTTTGGCCTCATCCAGCTTGCCGAGAATGTTGTACTGGATCACCTGCAGGCAGGAAGGCTCATCGAGGTGCTAGCAGATTGGCAACCGCCATCGGTACCTGTCACATTGCTTTATCCCCATCAGCGTTTTCTGTCTCCTGCCGTGCGTGCATTTGCTGATTGGATCGCCGAGCTTATTCATAATGCCAGCCCGGAAAAACGAATGTGACGAGATAAGAAAATAGAACTTTAAATATACTCAACATGTATAAAAACAGACTAAGCAACATCGTTATCTAAACTATGCCAGACTACAAAAAAGAGATCTCTTCACCTGAAGAATTTGACTCGGATACATTCACTCAGGCAGCCGTTGCCTTGCACGTGATATCTTCAGGCGAGTATTCAGGTATCAACCCGCACGCTCACAGGAAAGGTCAGCTGATAATGTCTTTACATGGCGCAGTCAGCTGTGAAGTACAGAATGCATTGTGGCTTGTTCCTCCCGGGCATGCGGTATGGATTCCTGGTGATACACCTCACAGTTGTCGTATAACGCAAAATGCCCGCACTTGCTTTCTTTTTATTGAGCCCGGCTCAGCAGTCATGCCTGAAACCTGCTGTACGATTGCTATTACCCCCCTCGTTCGCGAGCTCATTCTTCATCTTGCAGATCAGGGGCCTTCCTATCCTTCAGAAGGAAAGATGGCCAGACTCGCATCTGTACTTTTGGAACAAATTCCTGATGCGCCAGTTGAAGCGCTTTATCTACCAGTATCTACTCATCCCAAAATCAAACACATTACGGATGCACTTTTTGCTACCCCGGGTGACCGCACAACATTACGACAGTGGGCCGTTCGGCTTGCAACCAGTGAACGATCGCTCGCCAGACTGGTGCAAAGTGAAACAGGGGTGAGTTTCGGACGTTGGCGTCAGCAGCTTCATTTGGTGATTGCGTTAAGGCATTTGGCAGAGGGACAGTCAGTTCAAAATGTGGCCGGCACTCTGGGCTATGACTCTGTGAGTGCTTTCATCACCATGTTCAAGAAAGCACTGGGGAAATCTCCGACGCAATATTTTGCGTCTTTTCGTTGATCTGCTCAAATTAATTTTCCGCGGGCTTTCATTAGGCTAACCGATTTTATATGAGGCTCCGACATTTCAAACATCAACAGTTCGCTATTTTACAACCTGTATTTAAAAACATCCTGGATGCCTGGGGATGGTATTCACCTAATATCCATGTGCCTAAACCACAATCTAATTGAAATGGATAGGGTCACTCGGGTTCGATGAGGCGTATGACTCGAAGATTATATAATCCCGGTACTGTTCATCTGGTCGAGCTCCTGACGTAGTGTATTAGTCGGTGCTTTAAGCGGAAGTGAAAGGCTACAATCTGAATTAACATCAACACCACTGAGTAAAGGGCAAGAATTGAATATTTCAGTGACCCAGTTAACAAAAGCTCGTACTTTGGGAGATAAATGGCGGTTCTGCAAATATGCGACTGAAATTGGGATTGGCGAAGGGGATAGTTGTGGCGATTCACTTTTGGTGCCCAGGATAGGGCATTCTCTTTCAGATAACGCTCACTGAGTTCTGAGAGTGCAGGGGATGAAATGGCAGAAGGAGTCTCAGAGACTGCCTTAGGAGCAGGATTGGCCGCTGAGGGTGTCTGTTGCTGTAGCCACTGAGGCTCTGGCAGGAAGTTTGGCTGAGGTTCTGGCTGGACAGACTCAGGCTTTACCCGAGAACGAGCGCAGGCGAGCAACTGAGCCACCTTGCTACGGGCAACTAACTTATCTCGGGAATGAAAGGATTTCTGGATCTCTTTACGACGACCACAGGGGAGCGTGGTGATTTTCCGGTAATACCAGATGCCGTGTGGACTGAGCCAGAGATTCACTTTGAAGACTCCTGATTCATCCACACAAAGTGGATTACCAAGAGGTCTGAAGGGGGTATTAGCTGTAGCTTGTTGAATGGCAAAAACAGGTGGTGGCCCTACCAGCCACATCCCGGCACTCGAGTCCCCCGCCTTGGCTGCTACCTTCCGGTCCTGACCAGGTCGACGGGTTATCAATGCGAGAGGACCAATAGGACCACCGGCGAGGAGAATAGGCAAACTGGCCCCTCAATGCAACGGCTTTCTGCCGCAGCGCGAGCTGTTCGCCTTATTTTTCAACAATCTGGCCAAGGGTTCAGCTAAAGAGCATGAATTTGGCACCCACCAGCAACATGAGCAGGGCAAAGGCCTGCTTGAGCCGCCGGGGTGGCATTCTGTGTGCCAGTCTGGCGCCCAGACGGGCAAATTGGGTGCTGGTGAGCACGATGCCAAGCAGGGCCGGCAGATAGATGAATCCGACGCTCCACTCGGGCAGATCGGCGTCTCCCCAACCGGCATAGAGATAGCTGAGGCTGCCTGCCAGGGCGATGGGCATGCTGCAGGCGGCGGAGGCGGCCACGGCGTTGCGCATGGGCACCGAATTCCAGGTGAGGTAAGGCACGGTCAGCGAGCCGCCACCGATGCCGAACAAGGCCGACATCCAGCCGATGACGGTGCCCGCGATCCCGGTACCAAGGGGGCCCGGCATGTGTCGCTCCGCTTTTGGCCTCAAATTGAGCCCCATCTGCAGGGCCATGGTCCAGGCGAAGCAGCCGATGATGATGTTGAGGGTGCTGGCGCTGAGCAGGTTGGCGGTCATGCCGCCGAGCCAGGCACCCACCAGCATGCCGGCGCCCAGGCGCCGAATCATCCCCCAGTCCACCGCTCCTGCCTCCTGGTGCGCACGCAGGGAGCTGAAACCGGTGAAGATCATGGTGGGCAACGAGGTGCCGAGGGCCAGATGGGTGATGATCTCCGGCGCCACGCCCTGTGCGTGAAAACTCAGGACCAGCACGGGGACGATGATGAGGCCGCCGCCGATACCGAACAGCCCGGCCAGCATGCCCGCGAAGGCGCCCAACACCAGATAGCCCACAAACAGCATAAACATTCCTTCAATAACGAAACAGCGGTCAACTTGACCGCCATTGCCCATAAAAAAGAGATGGCATCTTGCCATCTCTTTATTGTGCCGATTAATGCAGGGGAATGGTACCGTCCATCACCTTGTAGAACGCCAGCACGGCGCAGCCGAGCAGGGCTGCCGTCATCCCCTGCTCCAGCCGGTTGAGGCTGCGCAGGCCGTGGTGCTGGCGCGCCTTCCAGTAGATGAAGATCCCCGGGCTGTAGAGCAGCGCCACCAGCAAGAGGTACTCCACCCCGGCGGCATAGACCAGCCAGCAGCCATAGACGGTGGCCACCAGGGCCAGCAGCAGGTCGCGCTTGCGCTGATGGGGCTGGCCCGCGTAGGTCTCCCCTTTCAACGCCAGCTTGAGGCCGTAAGCACCGGAGAAGACATAGGGCACCAGGGCCGCCGAGGTGGCGATGTTCACCAGCGCCAGGTAGGTGCTGTTCTGGAAGTAGATGATGATGAGGAAAATTTGCACCAGGCAGGTGGAGCACCAGAGCGACACCTTGGGGGAGCCGTTCTTGTTCTCCTTGGCGAACCAGGCCGGGAAGACCCCGGTCTTGCCGGCTATGTAGGGCACTTCCGCCGCCAGCACGGTCCAGCTCAGCAGGGCCCCCATCACCGAGATCACCAGGCCGATGTTGATGAGCCAGGCGCCCCAGGGGCCGACCACGGCCTCCAGGATCATGGCGGTGGAGGGGTTCTTGAGGGCCGCCAGTTGCGGCTGGTTCATGACCCCCAGGGAGAACAGGGTCACCATGACGTAGAGCGCCAGGGCGCCGAGCAGCGCCAGCACGGTGGCGCGGCCCACGTCCTTGCGATGGCGGGCACGGGCGGAGACCACCACGGCCCCCTCGATGCCGATGAAGACCCACAGGGTCACCTTCATGGTGGACTTCACCTGACCCATCACGGAACCGAGCTCGGGACTCCCCTGCCCCCAGAGATCCAGGGTGAAGGTCTCCATGTTGAAAGCGAGCAGGATGGCCACGCAGAAGACGATGAGGGGCACCATTTTGGCGATGGTGGTGACGATGTTCACCAGCGCCGCCACCTGGATGCCGCGCAGCACCAGGGCATGCACCGACCAGATGAGCAGGGAAGCGAGCGTGATGGCGACCGGGGTGTTGCCGTCACCGAAGATGACATTGTCCGGCGTGTCGAAGAAGTAGCTCAGCGCACTGAACACCACGATGGCGTAGGAGACGTTGGCCAGCAGCTGGCACAGCCAGTAACCCCAGGCGGCGTTGAAGCCGACGAAATCCCCGAACCCTGCTTTGGCGTAGCTGAAGATGCCGCCATCGAGATCCGGTCGACGCATGGAGAGATTCTGGTAGACCAGGGCGAGGCAGATCATGCCGATCCCCGTGATGGCCCATCCCAGGGCGACGGCCCCGGCACTGGCGTGCGCTGCGATGTTTTGCGGCAGACTGAAAACCCCGGCACCGACCATGGAGCCGATCACCAGCGAAATGAGGGCACCCAGCCCCAGTTTCTTGTCCATCTCAAACCTGTTTTATTAGGCGGCGGCAGAGCGTCCGTATTCATACTGCGCGCAATATGGGAGGGGCTAGAAATCCGTACCCCGTGAAAAAGGCGGCAACTATATTGCATGACTATTCCGGCCGCAATCCCTCTTGCCGTCAATCATGAGCCGCCTTGACCGCGCGCAATTTTACAGCACTGACCCGGGGTGCCTGTGAGCTGGTTCAAATTAAGAAAGACCCGTTGATATTTCACGACTTTTCATGATGCCGCCCCGCTTTTCAAAAGCCGGACCTGCATGGCTATGCACCCTTGCACTGGGGCCTTTCCCCTGCAAAAACGCCCCTGCAGGAGGGGCGTCAGAGAGGGTATATACAGGGGGGACTAGAGCCTCAAGCCGCCGTCCAGCTCGATCATCCGCCCCGACAGATAGTCGTTGGCAAGGATGAACTGCACCGTCTGGGCCAGCTGCGCCGCCTGCCCCAGGGTGCCCACCGGGATGGCCTGTTGCATGCGGGCCATGGCTTCGGGCTTCATCGCCGCCGTCATGTCGGTGGCAAAGACGCCGGGGGCGATGCCCATCACCCGGATGCCGTGACGGGCCAGCTCCTTCCCCCAGGTGACCACCAGAGAGGCCACCCCCGCCTTGCTGGCGGCATAGTTGCTCTGGCCCATGTTGCCGGCCCGGGCGATGGAGGAGATGTTGATGATGACGCCCCCCTCCCCGCCGGTGGCCATCAGCGCCGCCCCCTCGCGCCCGCACAGGAAGGTGCCGGTGAGATTGACGTCGATGACGCTCTGCCACTGGGCCAGGCTCATCTTCTCCGTCAGAGCCCCCTCCTTCACCTTGATCAGCATGCCGTCGCGCAGGATGCCGGCACAGTTGACGAGGCCGTACAGGGCATCGAACTGATCCTTGATGGCGGCGAAGGTCGCCTCGACCTCTGGCTCGCTTGCCACGTTGCAGACGAACAGGGCGCAGCGGCCGTCACGGCTGCGCACTTCCGCCTCGGTCACCTCCAGATCGGTGCGGTTGACGTCGATGAGGGCAAGCACGGCCCCCTGCTCCGCCAGACTCAGGGCGATGGCGCGGCCCAGCCCCCTGCCTGCCCCCGTGATGGCGATGACTTTTTGTGTGATATCCATAAATGCTCCTGGTGAGATGGCCGGTGACTGTCGAGTCAAGGACTATCGGGTAAATAGGTAGATAGCGGCCCTTAACCCGGCGCTGTCTTGTCCCGATAGAGCTCGAGGATGCTGGAAAAATCCTTGTTCTCCTGGCCCTGGCTCCCGTGCAGGTTGAAGAGGTTGCGGGCCAGGGCCCCCATGGGCACGGCGCTGTGGGCATGTTCCGCCAACGCCATGGCGAGCCCCAAATCCTTGACCATCAGCCGGGTCATGAAGCCCCCTGTATACCCACGCGACGCCGGCACGTTCTCCATCACCCCGGGCCAGGGGTTGTAGCGCTCAAGGCTCCAGTTGTTGCCCGAACTCTTGCCCATGATGGTGGAGAGCACGGCGGGATCCAGCCCCTCCTTGACCCCGAGCGCCAGCGCCTCGGCGGTGCCCGCCATGTGGATGGCGAGCAGCATGTTGTTGCACATCTTGGCGATCTGGCCAGCGCCAAGCGCCCCGGCGTGAAACAGGTTCTGCCCCATGCAGGCGAGCACGGGTCTGGCCGCTTCAAAATCCGCTTTTTCGCCGCCAACGATGAAGGTGAGCGTGCCCGCCGCCGCACCGGCCACGCCCCCCGAGACGGGGGCATCGAGAAAACGGATGCCGCTCGCCTTCGCCGCCGCCCCCACCTGACGGGCCGAGGCCACGTCTATGGTAGAGCAGTCGATGACCAAGGTGCCGGGCGACAGGGCCGCCAGCAGATCCTGGCCACCCCGCTCACCGACACTCTCCCCCAGCCAGAGGCTGCGCACGTGCTCCCCCGCTGGCAGCATGCTGATGACCAGCTCGCAGCCGCTCACCGCTTCCCGGGCATTCCCGGCGGCAATGCAGCCAGCCTCAATGGCCCGGGTCAGGCTCTCGGGCACCAGATCAAACACCTGCACCCTGTGCCCCGCCCTGGCCAGGTTGGCGGCCATGGGCCCCCCCATATTGCCAAGCCCGATAAACCCAATCCTTGTCATGGTGTGCTCCTTGTGTGTGATCCCGCGTCAGCGGAGGCGCAAGGGGTTGTCCCCCTCGGGCCAGCGATAGAAGGCATCCAGCCAGGCCTCACCCGCCTGCGGGGCCTGCCAGCGGGGGGATTTGTCCTTGTCGATGAGCAGAGCCCGCACCCCTTCCACGAAGTCCCCTCTGAGCACGCAATTGACCGAGAGGGTCAGCTCGTCGGCAAACACCTCGGCCAGGGACTGGCGCCGTGCCTGCCAGAACTGGCGCCAGAGAATGGCGCGGCTGATAGGGCTGCCGCGAAGGCAGGTCTCCCGCCCCTGAGCCAGCGCCGGTTCATCCAACTCGGCGGCCTCGAGGCGTGCCAGCACCCGGTGCAGGGAGCGGCCGGCCAACAGCGCATCGATGCGGGCCTGGTGGGGCAGCAGTACAGGAGGCGGCAGCGTCTGGCCAAGGGATCGCTGCAAACCGGTGAACAGCACCTCGATCTGCTCGCAGGGGTCGCCTGCGGACCAGTCGAGGGCGGCGAGGCGCGCCGGCAGCTCCACCCGCTCGCGGCTCGCCATGGCG
>NZ_CAWMFQ010000310.1:0-750 GCF_963866995.1 Aeromonas sp. ZOR0002
ACTGGGGCGCCCCATGCAACACGTAATTGGGACATAGCCTTTACTTTTGGGGCTTTAATTGGCCTGTGAGATACTTTTGCGAAATCATCTATAGAGGTAGCTGCTGTGAGTAAACCCGCCATTTTTCTGGATCGCGATGGTGTCATCAACAAAGACACGGGTTATGTCAGCCAGGTTGATGACTTCCATTTTCTGCCCGGGGTGATTGAGGCCATGCAATTGCTGAAGAAAAAAGGCTATTTGCTGGTCGTGGTGACCAACCAATCCGGTATCGCCCGCGGTTACTTCACGGAAGATGACTTCATGAACCTGACCGAGTGGATGGATTGGTCATTGGCCGATCGGGATGTGGATCTCGATGGTATCTACTTCTGCCCCCATCACCCGGATCACGGCGCCCCTTGCGACTGCCGCAAACCGGAACCCGGCATGCTGCTGTTGGCGCAGCAAGAGTTGGGCATCGACATGGACCGCTCTTATATGGTGGGTGACAAACCTTCGGACCTGAAAGCCGCCATCAATGCCAAGGTCGGTCACAAGATAATGGTCAGAACAGGCAAGCCGATTACTGATGCGGGGATTGAGCTGGCCGATGCCATCTACGACAACCTGCATGATTTTGCCGTTGCAGCGCCTGTCACAGGCTGATTTCGCTGGATTAAGATGCTTTTTGGTGGCTTTTTGGTGGCTTTTTGGTGGCTTTGTGAGCGGTTGAACGATGAAAGCCATCTTTTTGCAATTATCTGCTTG
>NZ_CAWMFQ010000311.1:0-959 GCF_963866995.1 Aeromonas sp. ZOR0002
CGTGTTGCATGGGGCGCCCCAGCGCCTCATGCAAGCAACGTGAGATATTCACTTCCCGCCCATAGCGCTCCAACATCCTGCGCCAACCCAGATAATTCCTCAGATAGTGGGTCGCGACCCCATGGAACCGCTCCATCCACTCCTTCAATCGCCTGTGGTACCCGTTCACATGTTGGATGTGATATGCACCCACCACCCGCTCTCCCGCTCGATTGCGCACCACTTGGTGTGTTATCCCTTGCCCCTTGCTGAAACTCGCATACACCCCGGCACCATCGCTGCACAGGACGGCATCCGGGGCGATAAGCGGTTGAAGCACTGCCTTCACCGTCCTGGCATTCAGCCGTTCCAACTGGAAGTCAGCCAGGTGGCCTGCTCTGTCTTGCACCACCATCACCGGGATGTAATCCGGTCCTGTGCCTCGGGTACGGCCTTTACCTCCACGATGGCGGGCCGGGCGGGGCAATCCGCGCTGTCCTTTGAACGACTCCAGGAAGAAGGTCTCATCGACCTCGACAATACCCTCTTCCCGTACCGCCTGATGGGTTGCCATGGCCTTCAGGAAGCGGTGACGCCACAAAAAGGCGGTGTTTTTACCGACCCCACAGCGGAGCGCCGCCTGCCGGACGGTCAGACCGTCGATGAGGGCCTGTGCATAGTCTTCCCAGCACTGTGGCTTGCGAAGTCGGGCGAGAGGCGTGTTGGTGAGAACGGAACAGGTGCGCAAACACTGCTTGCAGCGATAACGGCGCAGCCCTCGAGACCAGCCCCAGGGAGCCAGTTGTGTGGCCTCGGCCTGGCAGTGAGGGCAGCATTGGCATGTGGGCAGTTGAGTGGCCAACGAGGTGATGGGGTGAGGGGTGGTGAGTTCCTGTTGCGCGAGACGACGCTGACGCAAAGTGAGCAATGGGAAGAGGGACAGTAGATGTTGAAAGGCTTGGGTATCCATGATGGCGGCC
>NZ_CAWMFQ010000312.1:0-470 GCF_963866995.1 Aeromonas sp. ZOR0002
GAAGAAGTGATCTTCGCCCAGAAGATGATCATCGAGAAGTGCAACAAGGCGCGCAAAGTGGTCACCACCGCCACCCAGATGCTGGACTCCATGATCAAGAACCCGCGTCCGACCCGCGCCGAAGCCGGCGACGTGGCCAACGCCATCCTGGACGGTACCGACGCAGTGATGCTGTCCGGTGAGTCCGCCAAGGGCAAGTACCCGCTGGAAGCCGTGACCATCATGGCCACCATCTGCGAGCGTACCGATGCCGTGATGCCGTCCAACCTGTCCGCTGCCAACGACAGCAACAAGCTGCGCATCACCGAAGCAGTCTGCAAAGGCGCGGTAGAGACCTCCGAGAAGCTGGACGCCCCGCTGATCGTGGTTGCCACCGAAGGCGGCAAATCTGCCAAGGCCATCCGCAAGTACTTCCCGAAAGCCTGGATCCTGGCCATCACCACCAACAAGAAGACCGCTGCCCAGCTGGT
>NZ_CAWMFQ010000313.1:0-668 GCF_963866995.1 Aeromonas sp. ZOR0002
CCCCCGCGTCGGCCAGCCGCGCCTGCTACGGCAATGATCAGCCAGCCTGCAACCTGCGCACCTACCAGGTGATGGTGGAGTCCTTCGTCGACGGCGACGGCAGCGCCAACTACGGCGTTGGCTACGGCCCCTCCCGGCACAACGGCGATCTGCAGGGGATCATCGACAGCCTCGACCACATCAAGAGCCTCAACGTCAACGCCATCTGGCTCACGCCGGTGTTTGACTCCTGCGCCGGCCAGGCCGGGGACGACCGGCTGGATGCCACCGGCTACTTCGCCTGCGACTTCTTCAACGTGGACCCCAACTTCGGCAGCAACGCCCAGCTTAAAAAACTGGTGGACGGGGCGCATCAGCGCGGCCTCTACGTCTTCCTCGACGGGGTGTTCGGTCATGTCAACAAGGTGGGGGTGAGCAAGCCTTCTCCCGAGGGACGGTTGCCCGCCCTCAAGAGCGGCGGGGCCGGTTATCCCGGTCAGCTGGTGGATTACAGCCAGCCCCAGAGCCTCGCCTACTTCAAGGAGGTGGCCCGCTACTGGGTCGAGCAGTACGGCATCGACGGCTGGCGCCTCGATCAGGCCTATCAGCTTGGTCTCGACGACTGGCGCGCCATTCGCAGCGAAGTGGAGCGGGCCAGCGCGGCGCGCAAGGCCGCCGGTCAGCAGTGG
>NZ_CAWMFQ010000313.1:716-1666 GCF_963866995.1 Aeromonas sp. ZOR0002
GTGGGCGAGGTGTGGAAGGGCGCCGACGAGATCCGGGCAGAGGCTTACGGGCCGAGCGACAACCCGGCGCTCTCTTCGGCGTTCGACTTCCCGCTGCGCTACGGTCTGGTGCAGGCGCTGGCGGTGGAGGAGTCCGGTAAGGGCGGGCAGGGGGCCAGCGTGCTCGACGCCAGCTGGAACAAGGTGGAGAACTACCCGAACCACGCCATGCCCAACCTGATGCTGGGCAACCACGATCTGGTGCGCTTCGGCGATCTGCTGGAGCGCGGCAACTTCAATCCGGCGGACTACTGGCAGCGCCACAAGGCTGCCTTCAGCTTCCTGGCGGCCCGCTCCGGCCCCATCACCCTCTACTACGGCGAGGAGTTTGGCGACGAGGTGCCGGGCTTTGCCCAGCAGGTGGGGGGCGACTGTGCCGCGCAGGGGCTCTGTGACGATCACGTGGCCCGCAGCGATGGCAAGGTGCCGGGTGCCACCGGCTTCGTGCCGAGCAGCGAGCAGAGCGAGCTGAAACAGTGGCTCAGCCAGCTGCTGGCCCTGCGCGCCGCCCACCCCGCCCTCTATCAGGGGGAGCGGGTCAAGCTGGTGGCCGAGGGGAGCGTCTATGGCGACATCAAGCAGACGGCGGCGGAGCAAGTAGTCTACCTGCTCAACGTCTCAAGCACGCCCCAGAGTTACGTGGTGCCGGTCGGCAAGCTGCGCAGTGCCAGCGCCCTGGTGGATCTGCAAAGTGGCGAGAGCCTGGCCATCGGTGGCAACAGCGTGACGGTGGACTTGCCGCCGCTGAGCGGCCGCTTCCTGCTGGTGCGCTGAGCAAGGTTGGCAACAAAAAGGGCTCCGTGATGGAGCCCTTTTTCATGGCTCTGTCCCAGTTATGTGTTGAAAGGCTAACCTTGAAGTAGGTCATTACCTTGAGGGCCGCCATCATGGATACCCAAGCCTTTCAACAT
>NZ_CAWMFQ010000314.1:0-10862 GCF_963866995.1 Aeromonas sp. ZOR0002
CGGTTTGAGGCCGGTGTCAGGTGATAACTAGATCTGTACAGATATATTATCTTGCCCTGCAGTACCGATAAGCTCGATTGAACGTAGAAAAAGCCCCGTGACTAAATAGGTATATATGTAAGTGTTAATTTGACTGTCTATCGGCCGAAAAAACACTATAGCTTGGTTGCAATTCCAAACTGGATAAGTGTTAGGGATAATTGCGACCTTGCCAAGAGGAGGGCCTACAATATTCATTACTACATCACCTGGATATAGCATAGACCGTTTCAACTTTGATTCATTATAATCTTTCACAACGAATTGCGGTTGATAATCAAAGTCAATCTTCTGATCTCTAATGTTATACACTTTAAGATATGGAACACCACCAGATTCTAAAAATTTGTCCTTTGGTGGTGTAGAACCAGATGTGATCCCATAACATATTTCACCTAATCGGCAGAAACACCATGAACTAGGAACTCGATATAATTTTTCTTCCTCACTTATCTCAGGAAGAGACTTTTCTTGTTTAATCGTTTTGTTTTTGACAAGCCGTGCCTTTTCGGAGGCTATTCGCTCCAGCAGGGCGGAGGCGGGTTCATCGCTAGGGTCTTGCGGCACCAGCTTGCCCATTACCGCCAGTTGCAGGATGGTATATCTCAAGGCGTCGATGCTGGCCTCGGTGGTAAAGAGGGTATCGAAGTGAGTGCTTAGCCGCGCCCAGTTTTGCGCCAACTCGTCGGCATCGCTGGAGTCTGTCAGCGTGGCGAGCAGGGTCTCCACCAGCGTCTGGTGCGCCGCCAGCTGCGACTCGCTGCGCAGCTCCAACTGGTCGCAGAGGGTCATTAACTCATCGACTTTGGCGACAATACAACTTTTTTCATTTTTGGGTGGGATGGCAATTAGACAACCACGTAATTGTGTTTTATTGATCGATGCTAAATTAGTCGTTTGCTTGCTTGAACCAGCAAAATAATCTCTAGCTGAAGGCCCATTCAGGAACATTTCTAGCCAAGACTCATCCTGTTCTTGAAGAAACTTTCTAGCCTTAAATACATGGTTCTGGTGTGCGACATATGGCATCTCATCAGCCCAAATTGCTGTGCGACCAACCTTATCCCAGTCACCTCCTTCAGTAATCAGAAGATCACCTGTCAAAACCTGATATTTTTCGACCTCATCAACAGGAAGCTCAACTGACTTAATACCTGTCACATCAACATACCCACGTTGAACGTTGGCAACACTTAAATAAGGTACTGTAGTTAATACCCTATTTGTTAATTTCCGGCCTTTTGTTATCCCACTTTGAATATCAACAATATCTTCAAAGCGGCACCACTCCCATCCCTTCGGCAATTCAAACGGCTTTTCGTCTTCGCTAATCGCAGACAGCGGTTTCTCTTTTTTAATCTTCTTCTCTTTCACCAGCCGCGCCTTTTCGACAGCAATACGCTCCAACAACACAGAGGCGGGTTCATCGTTAGGATCTTGCGGCACCAGTTTGCCACGCACGGCCAGCTCCAGGATCAGCTCGCGCAGCTTTTTGATACCGGTGAGTTCCAGCTTGCTATTGCTGCCGCGTCCGGCACTGCTTTTCGGGCGCACCGCGGCACTCCAGAGATCCAGATGGTCGGTAATCAGATTTTCTATTTTCAGAGCCGCCATTATGCCTGTCCCTCCTGCTTGGCCGTGCCCTTGCCTAAGGCATCACCGAGAATGGTTTTAAGTTGGTCACGCAGGGTCTGGATCTCGGCCTGTTCTGTGGCATAGCGCGCCAGCAGCTCGTCAGGATCGTGGCTTATCTGCTCGCCGACATGGGGGTTTTTGATATCGAGGTTAAAGTTGCGCGCAATGATCTCGTCGATGCCGACCTTCCAGGCCTGCTCGTTCTCAACCCGAGCCGCAAAGCCGCCCGCCTCATCCCCCCACCAGGCAATCTCGGCTTCGAACTCCTCGAACTTCATCGGCTTGGTCTTGCTGTAGCTCTTCACCCCAGCCGGATAGGGGTGCTCGTAGAACCAGACATCCTTGGTGGGCTGGCCCTTGGTGAAGAAGAGGATATTGGTCTTGATGCCGGTATAGGGGGCAAACACGCCGTTGGGCAGCCGCACTATGGTGTGCAGGTTGCACTCGCTGGTGAGCAGTTGCTTGATCTTGGTTTTGACCCCTTCGCCAAACAGGGTGCCATCGGGCAGCACCACGGCGGCGCGACCGCCCTTTTTCAGGACTTCGATGATCAGCTGCAGGAACAGGTCGGCGGTCTCGCGGGTGCGCAGATCGGCCGGGAAGTTCTGCTCGATACCATCCTCTTCGGTGCCGCCAAAGGGCGGGTTGGTGAGGATCACGTCGATATCGCTGTCCCAGCTCGACAGCGGCTTGTCGAGGGTGTTGCCGTGGCGGATCTGCACCGGCACCTCGATACCGTGCAGCAGCATATTGGTGGTGCAAAGGAGGTGTGGCAGTTGCTTCTTCTCAACCCCCAGGATCTGCTGTTGGAGGGTCTGGTGGTCGGCTGAGGTCTCGACATAGTGCTCTTTGACATGGTCGAAGGCGCAGGCGAGAAAGCCGCCGGTACCGCAGGCCGGGTCCATGATCCGCTCGCCAAGCTTGGGGTCTATGCGGTTGACCATAAAGCGGGTGACGGCGCGGGGGGTGTAGAACTCACCCGCGTTACCGGCACTTTGCAGGTCGCGCAGGATCTGCTCGTAGATGTCGCCAAACAGGTGGCGCTCGCTGCTGTCAGTAAAGTCGATCTCGTTTAGCTTGTTGATCACCTGCTTAAGCAGGGTGCCGTTTTTCATGTAGTTGAAGGCATCAGAGAACGCCTCTTTCACCACATAGCCACGGGGGTTGAGATCGATATTGGCAGGCTGGTTTTTCAGGCTATCGAACAGGTCATTGTTGACGAAATCGAGCAGGGCATCGCCGGTCAGCCCTTCACTATCGGCCGCCCAGTTGCGCCACAGGAAGCGCTCGGGGATGGGGCAGCGGTAGTTATCCTGCTCAAACTCCAGCTCCTCTTCCTGGGCGTCGAACACTTTCAAAAACAGCAGCCAGGAGAGCTGGCCGAGGCGCTGGGCATCGCCGTCGATACCGGCGTCCTTGCGCATGATGTCCTGAATGGATTTGATGACTGAGCTGATGGATGACATGGGATTCTCTGCTTTTTACAAAAATGGTGACGAATACAGGGGCGAATGCGTCAGGAGTATCGATAAAACAAGCGGCCATCATTGGAATGGCCGCATGGTAGTTCAGAAGCAGTCAGGTCGTCAGGCGCTCTGCTGCTCACGGTAAATTTCTTGCTCCAGTTCGGTGATGGCCTGCTCGAACTGTTTGGGGCCACCAAAACCCTTCTTGGCCAACTCCAGCGGGCGACCCAACTCGGTAAAGGGAGCGACTTTTAGCGCATCCTTGGTCTCAATCTCGGTCACCCCCTGATCGGCATACTTGTCGAGCAGGCGGGTTAATACCTGCTGGGCGGTGTCGTTGTACTTGGTGAAGTAGTTGCGCTTTTTGACGTTGTTGGCCCGCTCGCGGCGGGTCAGTGGCGGCTGATCGTATACCACGTGGCAGATAAGGTCGAACGGGTCGAGCTCCTTACCCACTTCCTGCTCCAACACCTCCCACAGCACGCCCGCCTGAGCCAATTCATCCATGATGGCTTGCTTGCGTTCGGCGGCTTGCCAACGTTTGGTGAAGGCATCCAGGGTGGCAAACTCTTTGAGCAGGGTCTTCTTGGTGTAGTCCTTGAAGGATTCGGTCACCAACTTGCCATCGACATCGTAATACTGCACCCGCTCGGCGATGACGCTGACCGCCACGCCGTTGACATAATACTTGCTGACCCCGGGCTCGGGGCCACCCAGCGGGCCTGTGCCCTGACCCCCTGCGCCACTCTGGCCACCATCACTACCGGTTGTGTAGCTGCCGGGTTGTTCATCTACTCCGGGGGCAAACGGATCGCCATGGTCGCCGGGTTCATCGGTTGGCAGCGGATCGGCGCCATCGATGATATCGCCCAAGCCATCATCCGGATTGTTGATGTCTGCCGGCTTGACCACCATGACGCGCTCCGGTTCGCCGTCGAAACGGGGATCGGCAAACAGCTCGGTAGCCTTCTTGAAGTCAAGAATGGTAAACCAGAGCTTGCCGTACTTGTCGTCGATACGGGTACCACGGCCGATGATCTGCTTGAACTTGGTCATGGACTGGATGTTTTGGTCCAGCACCACCAGCTTGCAGGTTTTGGCATCGACGCCAGTGGTCATCAGCTCGGAGGTAGTAGCGATGACCGGATAGGGCTTTTTCGGGTTGATGAAGTTGTCGAGCTGGGCTTTGCCAAGGTCATCATCGCCAGTGATTTTCATCACATAGCGCTCATCCTTGGCCATCTGTTCCGGGTTGAGGTTGACCAGCGCCCGTCGCATCCGGTCGGCATGATCGATGTCGTTGCAGAACACGATGGTCTTGGCCATCGGGTCGGTTTTCTTGAGGTAGTTGGTGATGGTCTCGGCCACCAGCTGGGTACGCTCGTCGATCACCAGAGTGCGGTCAAAATCCTTCTGGTTATAGATACGGTCTTCAATCAGGTTGCCCTGTTTGTCCATCTGCCCTTTGGTGGGACGCCACCCCTGCAGATCGACATCGATATCGACCCGCACCACCTTGTAGGGGGCAAGAAAGCCATCTTCGATCCCCTCTTTGAGGGAGTAGGTATAAACAGGGTCACCGAAGTAATCGGTGCTGGAGACGGTTTCGGTCTCTTTGGGCGTGGCGGTGAGACCAATCTGGGTGGCCGATGAGAAGTATTCGAGGATCTCGCGCCAGGCGCTGTCTTCGGCGGCGCTGCCCCGATGGCACTCATCCACCACGATCAGGTCGAAGAAGTCGGCTGAGACCTGCTTGAAGGCTTTCTGCGACTCTTCCGGCCCGGTGAGCGCCTGATATAGGGCAAGGTGGATCTCATAGGCGGGGTCGATCGTGCGCCCGGTGACCTTAGTCATGGCCGAGCCAAAGGGCTGAAAGTCATTGATCTTGGTCTGATCCACCAGAATGTTGCGATCGGCCAGAAACAGGATGCGCTTCTTGGCGCGCGCCTTCCACAAACGCCAGATGATCTGAAATGCGGTGTAGGTCTTGCCGGTGCCGGTGGCCATCACCAGCAATACCCGATCCTCACCTTTCGATATGGCTTCTACGGTCTTGTTGATGGCCTGCAGCTGGTAATAGCGGGGAGATTTGCCGCTGCCATCCGAGTAATAGTCCTGACTGATGACAGGCAGTTGGGCCTGGGTGAAGCCCTTCCAGGTGCAGAGCTTGTCCCAAAGCTGGCCCGGGCTGGGGAAGTCCTCCAGCGCAATCTCGGATTCCAACTTGGCCGGATTGGTCTTGTCATGAAATACGAAGCCATCTCCGTTGCTGGCAAATACGAAGGGCACATCCAGCAGGCGGGCATAATCGAGCCCCTGTTGCATCCCCTTGCCAATCTCATGCTTGTTGGCTTTGGCCTCGATCACCGCCAGTGGCAAGCCCAGCTTGTGATAGAGCACGATATCGGCCGATTTGACCTTTTTGCGGGCCGCCAACTGGCCGCGCACCACCACCTTGCCATCCCGCAGCTTCACCTCCTGACGGACCTGGGTCAGGTCATCCCATCCAGCAGCCTTGATAGCAGGCAGTAAGTATTTGGAGATGATGTCGGCTTCGGTGAGGGTTGCTTTGTTGATCTCGGCCATGAGAACTCTTCCGGTCGGGGGACAATATTGCTCAAGATTCTCTCATAAAATCAGCCGGGTTTTATTGATTTCAGACTCATAAAGCAACATGGGGTGCAGCTCTTGATGGCATGCCTTCGGGTCAAGGATACGTCTGGCAATGGCATAACTAGGTCGTAGTGAATGCTTGTTGAAGGGCATCGCTTGAGTTAGTCCCATAGCCAGTTAGCCGGCTTGGCTCCCTCTGAATGCACAGGCCAAGATTCCAGATAGATAGGAATCCGTCCCCCATATTTCAGCACACCAGAGTCCATCATCCCTCCAAACAAGATGACCAATATTCCAGAGAGAAAAACGGCACGAAATTTCCAGATAGATAGGAATTCTTCGATCAGGATTCCACATAACTGGTTCTGAACAAGCATTCCACTATGTGGAAAATTCGCACCATTTTTCCAGATAGATAGTTATGTGGAAAGAAACTGGACGGGAATTGGCTGGGGATGACAAGGCTCATTTCATGGCCCCACATCCTGCGTGATTCCACGCAATCATGTTTGTCGCGAGCGAACAAACTTCAATACTTTCAGCGCGTTGTTGATTTTTTCCTGAGCAGAGTCCATGGTGATATGGAGTTTGGTCACACGATCACCTGATTGCATCCTTTATCCGCTACACCTGAGGCCATCACCATGAACAGCATCGTCATCCTGATCCTCCTGTTTTCATTCCTGATAGGGTTTGGCGCCTTTGCTGCGTGGCTGTATATCGAGAAGAGTCACATGGATGCCTCGGATAAATGACCCGCTATTTTGCTGAACGAACCTCTTTTGCCACGCACGAAATCAGATGGCGGGAGCAGCCCAACATTTCCTGGATCACCGAGTAGCTGTGTCCGGTGCTCAACAACTGTGCGATGTGCTGACGCTTCTTTTCATCTTTCTGGCGACCGCGATATTTCCCCTCATCCCTGGCCTTGGCAATACCCTGCTGTTGCCTGCGTCGGCGATCTTCGTAGTCTTTGCGAGCGACGGCTGCCAGCATATCCAGCAGCATGCCATTTACAGCCTGCAAGATGGCGCTGGTGAACTCGGAGCGGCTGTCCCCCTGTAACGCCACCCAGGAAGTCGGAAGCTCCGGAGAAACGATGGAGAGCTGTTTCTGAGCTAGCAACTGCTTCAATGTTTGCCAATCCGTCTGATTGAGACGGGCCAGACGATCAATCTGCTCTACCAGCACAATGTCACGATCTGCAGCGTCGCGGATCAGCCTCATAAGCTCAGGCCTGTCCAGCGTCGCCCCCGACTCATTCTCTACATAGAAACTGGCAATCTGATGGCCATGCTCAGCAGCAAAACCAATCAGCAGCTCTCGTGCCCGCTCAGCATCCTGTTCCACAGTCGATGCACGTAAATACGCCCGTATGAACATTGAAACTCCCATCAGTCTGTTTAAACTGGTTCCGAATTATTGGTTCAATATAAGTGGTTTCAATATGATTTTCGAGAGGGTATTAAGTGGTTTTTATGGGGTATACCTTTTTGAAACCACCGCATGACGATCAAAACACGAGCTTTCGATAGCCTTTTGATCTGACAGCACAAACTTTAAGTGTGATCCGTCATCACAAAGTCGCTTTTGAGTTGTATTTGAGTATTTAGGCGACGTTGCCCACGATTCCTGATCTGCTGAATGGGATGCCAAAGGAGGAAATCTACAGAAGCTGGGCTTTGAGGTGAGTCATCTTTTCGACTCGCCGAACAAGCCAGCAGCCAAGCGCAGCGCGGCAGTTCTTTACCCCATGCCTTGGTAATCTCCCCGTCTGCTGTTCTCTTACCCGCTATAGGGGATATATGTTAAATACCGCCTACGGCGTGTAAATGATACTTACCCTCTATAGCAGGTAAACATTGATATACCTGCCATAGCGTGTAAATTGGAAGAAAGCACGCTACCAGGTTGTCGAATCATGAAAGTAACCAGCGCCAAGCAGCTGAGCGCCTGTATCAAGGATGCCAGGCTTTCTCAAAAGCTCTCTCAAGGCAAAGTGGCCGAGAAAGTGGGGATTAGGCAAGACACAGTCTCCAGCTTCGAGCTCAATCCTGAGTCCACCAAGCTGGAGACCCTGTTCAAGATCCTCGCGGCACTCGAATTGTCACTGGACATCAAACCCCGCAATGAGTCATCCGAGAGTCCGGCATCGGGCTGGAAGGAGGAGTGGTAATGGCCAATCTGGCTGTCTACATGAACGGCTATCGGGTAGGCACATTCACCAAAGCTACCAGCGGCGCCCATCAGTTTCAGTACCATGAGTCATGGCTAGCACAACCGGGCAGCCGTCCCATCTCACTCTCCATGCCATTGCGCCATCAGGCCTACCGGGGCGATGAAGCCTATAACTTCTTTGACAACCTGCTGCCAGATAATACAGAGGTGAGGAACAGGGTTGTAGCACGCTATCAAGCGGTATCAACCCAGCCCTTCGATCTGCTCAGTTGCATTGGCCAGGATAGCGTAGGGGCATTACAGCTGGTTACCGAAGGGCTCGATGTTCCAGATGTCAGGCGAATCGACTACAAGGCACTTTCCGATGACGAGCTCGAGCAGATCCTGACCAGCTACAAATCAGGAATCCCTTTGGGGATGGTCAGGGAGCAAGAGGAGTTCCGGATCTCTATCGCCGGGGCGCAAGAAAAGACTGCACTGCTCTATCTCGATGGCCGTTGGTACTTGCCACTCAATGCAACGCCGACAACCCACATAATCAAACTCCCTATCGGCAAGATTGAAAGCCACTCCTACTCGATAGACCTCTCCCAGAGCGTAGAAAACAAATATCTCTGCACTCTGATTGCCAAGGAGTTTGGTCTACCCGTACCTCACTGCTTCATAATGCAGGTTGGCCAGGTCAAAGCACTGGCTGTGGAACGCTTTGACAGACGTTACGCTGCCGATCGCAGTTGGATCATGCGCCTTCCCCAAGAAGATTTCTGTCAGGTATTGAATGTTCCGTCAGCACGGAAATACGAGAGCCATGGAGGACCAGGGATCACTGACATCATGAAAACCTTGCTGGGCTCTGCAACACCAGAACAGGATCGCTACCTGTTTATGAAATCTCAGGTCCTGTTCTGGCTGCTGGCGGCCACCGATGGCCATGCAAAGAACTTCTCGGTCTTTATTGAACCGGAAGGGCGTTTTCGCCTGACCCCTTTTTACGACATCCTATCTGTCTATCCAGTGTTTGGCGGCCGAGGCCTCAACCGAAGGGACGCCAAGCTCGCTATGGGCCTAGCAAGCAGCAAGGGAAAGAAATACGCCATTGAGCAGATATTCCCGCGTAATTTCTTCCAAACGGCGAAAGCTGTGGGATTTGAGCGTTCTGCTATGGAAGAGATCCTGACAGAACTCGCCAACTCCGTTGATGATGTTATTGAGCGTGTTACCCAGCAATTGCCAGCGGGCTTCCCCGATGCCATCAGCAGCACCATTCTAGAGGGCCTAAAAGCCCGCTCAGCCAGACTGATAAAGGGCTGGGATTAAATTGGCGGTATGTGGGATGATTGCACGGTTAGCCAAACCACCTATGGGAAGTTTGCACGGTTCGAAGAGTAAAAGCGGCTTTCCAGGCACCGGACGGTGCTATGGTCGGTGCAAAATATGTTCAAAACTCACCTAAAAGGCGGTTTTGAATGCGTGTAGTAGCATAGCGTTGATTCATATGGGAAGGCTGCACGATCGAGAATGGACTATGTGGGAACGCTGCACGATAGCAGAAACCCGTGAGCGGCCTCTCAATATGCTGTTTTAGTTACTTTTACCCCAAGTGGCCCCCGAAAAGTCAATAACATATTGAAGATAATAGATTATTTACATTCTGCATCGGCAAATAGCGCCGCACGGTAGGCAATAAAAAGCCCGGGTTCATCCCGGGCTTTTTTGTGCGCTTTTCATCCACCAATCTAGAGGCGGCGCAGGCACCACATGAAGTAAGCACCCCCTAACAGGGTGGAGACCAGACCGACGGGCACCTCCTGGGGAAAGAGGATTTGCTGGCCGATCCAGTCCGCCGACACCATCAGCAAAGCGCCACAGCCTGCGGCGCCGAGCAGGTGCCAGCGCGCCCTCACCAGCCCCATCAATCTGGCCAGGTGCGGCGCCAGCAGACCGGCAAAGGAGAGCGGGCCTATCACCATGGTGGCACTGGCGGTGAGCACGGCCACCAGCAGCAGGATGGTGAGCTGGGCACGGCCGAGATGGATCCCCAGAGCCGTCGCTACCGCCGGCCCCATGGGCATGAGATCGAGCCAGCGGCTCACCAGCAGGCAGGCTGCCAGCATCAGCAGCGCCAGCACCACTAGGGCAAGGGCCACCGGCTGGGTGACGTAATAGGTGGAACCGGACATCCAGGAGAGCAGTTGCTGCACCCGCAGGTCGCCATTGGCCAGGGCGATGGCCTGCAACGGCTCGAACAGCGCCGTGATGGCGATGCCAGACAGCAGTATCCGCTCCGGCTGGAAGCCGTTGCGCCGGTTGATAAGCACCAGCAGCAACAGGCAGGCGAAGGCGCCCACCAGCCCCCCCAGCAGCATCATGGGCAGCGGCAAGGCGGGCAGCAACAGGGCCGCCGCAATCACCCCCATGAAGGTGCCACCGCTTACCCCCAGCAGTTCGGGGCTCGCCATGGGGTTGTTGCTGACTCGCTGCAACAGGGTGCCTGCCAGCGCCAGCAACACGCCTGCGGCACCCGCTGCCAGCGTGCGCGGCAAGCGCCACTCCAGCTGGGCCTGCCACCGCAGCCAGCTCGGCCAGCCCCAGCCGCCCATCCCCTGCCCAAACAACAGGGAGGCGATCACCGCCGCAGCCAGCCCCAACACCATCAGGCCGACAAGGCGAGTCGGCGCCGGATGGCGGGCCAACTGCAGGGAGGAGTTCGCCTTAGGCGCACTCTGCTTGATACCAAGACGCGGGATCAGCCAGAGCAGCAGAGGCGCCCCCAACAGGGCCGTCATGGCGCCGGTCGGGATCAGCACAGGCCAGAACCGGCTCAGGGTCTGCAGCAGCAGATCGGTGGCCGCCAGCAACAGGGCGCCGAGGATGGGTGCCCACAGCAGCCGCTGGGCCAGTTTTCTGACCCCCAGCAGCCGCACCATGGCG
>NZ_CAWMFQ010000315.1:0-494 GCF_963866995.1 Aeromonas sp. ZOR0002
AGACGCCGTCAAGAGCGGCAACTGGGAGGAGGTGACCCGCCTCTCCCGGGAAGCGGTTGAATTGGTTAAACGCTAAGCAAATATCGTTTAGAAAAATTAAACAGGCCACCCCCGGGTGGCCTGCTGTTTTTCCGCCCCCGGAGGGGGTGGGCCGTTTGCTTCCGGCCTCGCCCTGGCTTAAGGTCGGGGGCCGCCCCTCTCCCCTGGAGCCTTCATGTCCTGTCTGCATCCATCCTACCCGCAAGGGCACTTCACCGCGCTGCACTGCCACCCCCATGCCCAATACTGCTATCTGCACGACGGGGGCGGCATCATCACGGGGCGAGGGGAGGGAGAACTGCTGGTGGCGGGCCAGGTCTGCTTTATTCCGGCGGGGTGGGAGCACGAGTTTCGCGTGCTGCGCCGCTCCCGGCTCTCCCTCCTCTATGTGCCGACGTCGGCCCGCACCGCCTTCGGCCCCTTGCAGGCCAGCCCGCTGCTGGCGGGCCTCTTCG
>NZ_CAWMFQ010000316.1:0-334 GCF_963866995.1 Aeromonas sp. ZOR0002
CCAGGCTGCTGCCCCGGTTGCTGCCGCGCCGGCCGCCGCTCCTGCCGCTGCCGCTCGCAAAGACGTGCACGTGCCGGACATCGGTGGTGACGAAGTCGAAGTGACTGACATCATGGTTGCCGTGGGCGACATGGTTGAAGCCGACCAGTCCATCATCGCCGTGGAAGGTGACAAGGCCTCCATGGAAGTGCCTGCACCGTTCGCCGGCCGCGTGGTCGAGATCAAGGTCGCCGCCGGCGCCAAGGTTTCTACCGGCTCCCTGGTGATGGTCTTCGAAGTGGCGGGCGCTGCCCCGGCCGCTGTTGCCGCGCCGGCTCCTGCTGCTGCCCCCGTG
>NZ_CAWMFQ010000316.1:344-476 GCF_963866995.1 Aeromonas sp. ZOR0002
CCGGTGCCAAAGACGTCAACGTGCCGGACATCGGCGGTGACGAAGTGGAAGTGACCGAAATCATGGTCGCCGTGGGTGACAAGGTTGAAGCCGACCAGTCCCTGATCACCGTGGAAGGCGACAAGACTGTGA
>NZ_CAWMFQ010000317.1:0-348 GCF_963866995.1 Aeromonas sp. ZOR0002
GAACTACTTTTTAAATCAGCTTTCCAGATTGTTAAAGAGCAAACTTCGTAAAGAAGTCAAAGGCATACATTGAACGAGATGTTCAACTCATGGCTTTGTCTTCTGACAAATACAGTACGATATGGTGGAGCTATGCGGGATCGAACCGCAGACCTCCTGCGTGCAAAGCAGGCGCTCTCCCAGCTGAGCTATAGCCCCGTAATCGAAGTGGTGGGTCTGAGTGGACTCGAACCACCGACCTCACCCTTATCAGGGGTGCGCTCTAACCACCTGAGCTACAGACCCACTTCGTGTACTGTCTCTAAACTTGAATCAAGGCAATCTGTGTGAACACTCAACAACTTCGTC
>NZ_CAWMFQ010000318.1:0-437 GCF_963866995.1 Aeromonas sp. ZOR0002
AAATGGCATCAGTGCCAGTCAATATCAAAAAGTCGCCGGAGTTAGTAAGCCCACGGCTACACGCCATCTTGCGCAACTGTTAGATAGGGGGTGCATTGAGAAATTACCTGGTGGCGGACGCAGTACACGCTATCATATCCGCTTGCACACCGAGGGAGTTTGAAAAATCATCGCCATGGAGGCGTTAATTTCGTTTGGTAGATGAGAGCTGCGATTGACGCACCAATGAAGCTCTTTAATTAAATTTTGACGCCATGATGAGAGCCGTCAGGCATATGGACGAATAAACTCAGCCGACAGTCGTGGCTCTCTACTGCCCTTTTGAGTGATAGCAAACCATCGAGAATATCGGGATCTATTTCAGGAACATCACCTGCCCCGAAATTTGAAAGCAATTTGGTCACACTGAGACGTACCAGTTGCTCTTCGGCCAGCGC
>NZ_CAWMFQ010000319.1:0-277 GCF_963866995.1 Aeromonas sp. ZOR0002
AAGTCGAGCCAGAGGCGTCTTGGTGAGAACGGAACTGGTGCGCAGACACTGCTTGCAGCGATAACGACGCAGCCCTCGACTCCAACCCCAGGGAGCCAACTGCGTAGCCTCGGCCTGACAGTGAGGGCAACATCGACAAGCGGGGAGTTGAGCGGCCAGCGAGGTGATTGGGTGAGGGGTAGTGAGTTCATGTTGCGCGAGGCGACGCTGGCGCATGGTGAGCTGTGGAAAGAGAGACAGTAGATGTTGAAAGGCTTGGGTATCCATGATGGAGGCC